>JAZDGJ010000035.1:0-8919 GCA_043807015.1 Candidatus Woesearchaeota archaeon
TCACGAGCATCGCAGACTACATTAAGCACCATAATGAGGCAAGGCCTCATATGAGCTTAAATTTCAAGACCCCAAAACAAGTATGGGACGAACTCAAAGCGAACTAGTTTCGTGATGCGAACTAGTTTCGGGATAACAGACTACGACGACCATATGAAAAGAATTAAATACTTGAAATAGCACCCTAACAGCGAGGGGCGAACCTACATTTACCGGGTTCTGTGAACCCGTTTTTCTTATTTTTACAAAGCCTTTTAAATCCCTTCTCTTTCATAGTGGGCATGAGAAAGGTACTCTTGGACACAAACTTTCTGCTCATACCTGGGCAGTTCAAGGTGGACATATTTTCTGAAATAGACAGGCTTATTGACTCTGAATACCGAATTGTTGTGGCAGAGCCAAGCCTTAAGGAGCTTGAGAGAATACTTAAGGAAGGCGGTGGAAAGGACAAGGCTGCTGCAAAGCTTGGCCTGGCGCTTATAAAAAGCAAAGGAGTCGAAATACTCGGGCAGCCCCAAAAAGTATTTAAAGGGGTGGACGACTTCCTACTGGAAACAGCGGTCCAGAACAATTTCATAGTCGGAACTGCTGACCGCGAGTTAAGGAAAAGGTTAAAGCAGGCCGGTATTCCTGTTATTGTTTTGCGCTCAAAACAGCATCTCGTGCTTGAATAAGGTGAAAGATGTTTTACAGCTTGAAAGTAAAGGACCACGTAAGAGTTCCGCCAATCATGTTTGGATTGCCTGTGAAAGAGGCAGTGCTGGCGCAGCTCAAGAAGGGCTATGACGGCTACATATCAAAAGACTTTGGCGTTGTTGTTGATGTTCTGGATGTGGCAAATGTTGGCGACGGCATAATCATACCTGGCGACGGCGCCTCATATTATGACACAGAATTCGAGATGATAGTCTTCAAGCCTGAGCTGCAGGAAGTCGTGTCAGGCACAATCAGGGATATTGCTGACTTTGGCGCATTCATAAGCCTCGGCGTAATAGACGGAATGATTCACATCTCGCAGACAATGGACGACTTTGTCAGCTTTGGAAAGGACAAAGTGCTCATTGGCAAGGACAGCAAAAGATCGTTAAAAGTCGGAGACAAGTGCCGCGCGCGCATCATAGCAGTGAGCTACAAGGACATCACAAACCCAAAGCTCGGGCTCACAATGAGGCAGCAGGGGCTTGGAAAGCTTGAATGGCTTGAAGAGCCAAAGGTTGAAAAAGCTCCGAAGCAGGAAAAAGGAGCGAAGCAAGAAAAAGCAGGAAAGAAGGAGAAAAAATGAGAAAAGTTTGCAAAACATGCAGGTCATTCACAGAAGAAAGCAACTGCCCTGTCTGCAAAGGAAACCAGTTCACAAACACCTGGCAGGGAAGAATAAATGTAATTGACCCTTCCAAATCAGAGATTGCCAAGAAATGCGCCATAGCAGCAAAAGGCGATTATGCAATAAAAGTGAGATAAAATGGACGTAAAAATAATTTCAAAAACCGAAAAACCCCTGCTGGACAGGACAGAGCTTGTCGGCGAGATAGGCTTTGAGGCAGTGACTCCAAGCAGGGCTGATGTAAGGAAGAAAATAGCCTCTGCATTAAATGTGTCTGAAGACCTTGTTGTTGTAACGAAGATAACTCCTACTTTTGGCGAGAGAAAAGCAAAGCTCGCAGTCAACCTCTACAAGAAGAAGGAAGACCTGCAGAAGTGCGAGTCGCCTGTGGCAAAGGAAAGGAACTTCCCTACCGGCGCGGCAAAGGTCAAAAAAGAGAAAAAAACGGCTGAAAAAGCCAAGAAGTGATAATCATGGCAGAAAAGAAACCAGTGGCTAAGGGAAAATCAATGCAGGTCTGGAAGCTCTACGAAGGGACCAAGAGGAAAAACAAGTCCTGCCCAAAGTGCGGACCGGGCGTATTTCTCGCAGAGCACCAGAACAGGATAAGCTGCGGAAAGTGTGCTTACACTGAGATGAAGAAAGCGAATAATGCCTAATTCTTATTGTTTTTTAGTCCTTTAGACTTCTTCTGTTTCCCTCTTTCCATAAATGCCTTCTCTCAGCCGCTTGATGGCATCAGCAAGATCCCTGATAGTGGCATCCTTACTCTCAGCCTTTGGAGACCCTTTCAAGCCTTTATACCTGCATATGCTCCTTCTTGCCTTCTCAATAGCATCAGCAAGGTCTCTTGCGGTAACATCCTTCTTTGGGATTTCTTCTGAAGCATCATCCCTGCCATATATGCTTATCCTTAACTTCTCAAAAACATCAATAAGCCTCCTGATAGTCTCTTCCTTCTCCTTTTCATCAATCATTTTAATCCCCGCATCCCGGTATAATCCTGCGAAGGAATGTATTTAAACCTTCTGCTAACAATCACTCGATTATTTGGTTATGGCTGGCAAGTTATCAAGAAGCATGGCTTTTTTATCCAGATTCGTTGATAGACAAAATCGCCAGAAAAGTTTAAATAGGTGCCTGCCTTAATTAGCCCTATTCTGATAATTGACGGAAGCAGTGCGGCATGTGGCCCAGCGCGGTTGTAAGACCGGCATTGCTTCCATGTACCACACGCAGTCCTTTGTCGAATTCGTATTCCATTTTGTTGAATAAATGAAAAATAAAATTAGTAAATAGAGCCTCCAAGTGCCCGTTGATAACCTTTATCACCGCCATCTCCTTCCCTATAAAGTTGCTGCTCAAGTCGAGCAACCAACGAACCCCCACCTGACCATTCTCCGAGACATTCTCCAGGAAACAAGTCGTCTTTTACGCTTAATCTTGACGTTGGTTTTCTACTTCTTGATACTGATATTTCCCTCTCGCCGTTTACTGTAGAGCAATTGACAACGGCTGAGCGCTCCCTTTTTCCATCAATAACAAATATTGTATTCCCCCTCAAAGTGTAGTTGGCACCATTAGCATTAATGCCTCTTAGTGCATCTGTTCCAACAAGGCTGTCGCGTACGCTTCCGGCTGGCACTCCAAATTTTTCACTTAATTGTTTAACAGTTTGGTCTAAGTTCATTTTTTCCCACCTAAGACAGAAGAAAAATCCACCATTATTTAAAGCTTTCTATTTTCGTAACTTAGTAGTGGTTACAAACGAAATGTTTATAAAGTAGAGGTTTAAACTCTATGATATGCCTACAAAAATATCTGATGAAAAAAAGCAGTTAATAGAAGAGTTGTATTCCCAAGGTTTGCTTCCTATTGAAATATCTGAAAGAGCAGGTGTATCTCGTCAAACAGTGTATGGATACACCAGGTTAAAACAAAGAATTAATCCGAAAACAAAGCAGCCGTTTCAATCATATGGCGAATATTATGAATGGCGCGCAACACAAAAACGTAATCCAGCCACAGGAGAGCCATTTAGAACACTATACGACTATTATAAATGGTGCGCAGCACAAAGACTTAATCCGCGCACAGAAAAGCCATTTGAAAATGAACAAGAATATCGTGTATTTCTAGCAACGAAAGGGGATGATCCAGATACAGGACAGCCATATAAATCCATAGGTGATTATCGCGCCGGTAAGGCATTGGAAAGAGCTGAGAGACCTGAGAATCAGTGTTTGAGCGATTTAATAGTAACACGCTTGGAGGAATTAGGAAAAAATCAAGCTTGGTTAGCTGGAGAAATTGGGCGGTCAAGAGAAATGGTCTCTAAGTATGCTCAAGGAAAAAACATTCCAAGTGGCAAAGTTTTAGAAAGATTATTTTTGGCACTCGATGTCCCATATAAAACAATAGACGATTTATTGAAAGACCGTGCACCGGGAAGCAACGCGAGTCCCCGTTCTTCCGAGGGCTCTCAAACTGCTGGATTGATGCAACCAAAATAACACCCGATTATTTAGCGATTAGCAACGCTTATAAACCCGTTTCAGATTCTTTTTCTCATGGAAGACATTGAAAAGTGGCGGAAGGCTGGGAAGATTACAGCTGAGGCACTGGCGTATGGAAAAGCCCTCATTGTAAAGGGCGCGTCAATGCGCGAGGTCTGCGACAAGATAGATGCGAAAATTGTAGAGCTTGGCGCAAAGCCTGCTTTTCCTGCGCAAATATCAATGGATCATATTGCTGCGCACTACTGCGTTGATGACGAGGACATAATTTTTGATTCACAGCTTGCAAAGCTGGACATCGGAGCGCATATTGACGGCTGCATTGGCGATGCGGCATGCACAGTGGATTTAAGCGGCAAAAATGCAGAGCTTGTAAAAGCTTCTGAAGAAGCCCTTGAAGCTGCAATTAAGACCGTGAAAGCAGGAGTTACGCTCGCGGAAATTGGAAAAGCGATTCACGCTGCAATCTCTGCTCATGGATTTGCGCCGATAAGGAACTTAAGCGGTCACGGGCTTGAAAAGTTTGATGTTCATGCTGCTCCAACAGTGCCGAACTTTGACGACGGCGACAATGCGCAGCTTGAAGAAGGGCAAATCATTGCAATAGAGCCCTTTGCAACAACAGGCGCAGGGGTTATACAGGAAGCAGGAAGCGCAGGGGTTTTTGCCTTTGTGCAGAAAAGGCCTGTGAGAGATACGTTCACGAGGGAAATCCTGAAGCAGATTGAAACTTACGAGAGGCTTCCTTTTGCAACCAGATGGCTGACTGCAAAATTCCCAAGAATGAAAGTAACCTTGGCTTTGAAACAGATGCTCCAGCTCGGCATAATCCACGAATTTGCGCCTTTGGCAGACATACAGAAAGGGCTTGTAAGCCAGGCAGAGCACACAGTCCTTGTAACAAATGAAGGCTGCGAAGTGCTTACAAAGAGCGCTTAATCAACTCAATTGCTTCTTCAAGCGTAGTTAGAAACTCGCTGCCAGATTTCATTATTCTCAGCTTTATTTTGCCTGCCTTGACTTCCTGTTCGCCAACAAAGATTGTGAATGGAATCTGTAGCTTATTGGCGTATTCGAGGGCTTTCCCAACATTTCTGCCAGCAAGCTCCATGTCAGTATTAATGCCTGCATTTCTCAGCTTCTCAGATACTCCAATTGCATCCTTGAAAGCCTTTATCGGGATGACAAATGCTCTTGTAGTTGTCTCGCCAAACGAGACGCCCTTCTCCTTCAGACCGTCTGCGATGACATCTACGCCGAAAGAAATGCCCACAGCAGGGTAATCCTGCTTGCTTTCAATAAGCTGCCCAATCATCCTGTCATACCTGCCGCCTGCAGCGACAGCTGACTTAATCCCTGAGTTCTTCAGGAAGACCTCAAAGACAGTTCCTGTGTAGTAAGACAAGCCTCTCGCCAGAGAAGGCTCAAATTCTGATGTGACTATTGAGAACAGCTCTTTCAAATCCTCAATGCCTTCCTGGTTTTTCACAAGCTTTGAGACCTTTGCAAGCTTCTCGCTGTTGCTGCCCTCAGTTTTCAAGGCAGAGAAAAGCTTCCTTGCTGCTTCTGCAGAAATCCCTTTGCCGGCAAGCTCTTTTTTAACACTGCTCTCTCCAATCTTATCAAGCTTGTCAACTGCGAGAATAGCTGCTTCCTGTTTTTCAGCAGGGATTCCTGCGTAGTCCATAATCGCATTCAGAAGTTTCCTGCTGTTGACTTTAATTACAACCGGCAGCTTTAGCTTTGCAAATGCATCCTTTGCAATAAAAATCATCTCAGCGTCAGCAGCCATGCCTTTTATGCCAACAATGTCAACATCGCACTGCGTGAACTGCCTGTATCTTCCCAATTTTATGGGGCCATCCCTGAACACTTCTCCAATTTGATACCTCTTGAAAGGCATTTTCAAGCCAGGGTTCATTGCAATGAACCTTGCCATCGGCACAGTCAGGTCATACCTCAAGCCCAAATCTCTTTTACCCTGGTCCTGAAGCTTGAAAGTCTCTTTAAGTATCTCTTCTCCGCCACCATATTTTGAAGTAAGCACGTCAAGTTTCTCAATAATTGGAGTTTCCAAAGGGGAGTAGCCGTAAAGCGAGAACACTTCTTTTAGGGCGCTGACTATCTTTTCCTTCAAGATCGCGTCCTGTCCTGCTACATCTTTTGTGCCCTTGGCGTTTTGAAGCTCCATACGAATCACCTTGATTTACCTCCATTAATAAAGCTTTTTACGATAACCTTGGGCGTTATGCGCCGCAGCGCACTAATGGGCTTTAGCCCGCTTAAGGTAAATTGTCGGGTTCTGCAATTTACCCGACAATTTAAAGCCAGACTTTTCTGGCAAGCGGAAGAGGAGAATCGGACTCCTGCTTCAGAGGCCACAGCTCTGCGTTCTGCCACTAAACTACTCCCGCGATTGAGGATAAGGCTAACAATGCCGGCAACCAGCTCTAGAAGTAAAACTAGCTAAGTCAATATAAAGAGCGATGGGCGAGAATCGGACTCGCGCTTCAAGGGCCACAGCCTTGCGTTCTGCCACTGAACTACCACCGCCACACATGAGAAATGTGAAGGATTCTGATGAACTTGCACTTTTATTCTTAAAACTATCTAAAACAGAATTCTTACCTATGAAGACAATCAACTCTTGCCATGGGAGTAAGTTAGCGGGAGGCAGTATATAAAGCTGTCGGTGTATGTTTTTCACCACAGCAAAATATAAATATTACGGCCCATAAGGTATGACAACATATTACTTAATAAGACGATGGAGGGGGTTTTTGATGAAAACAACGGTTTCTGTGATTAAGGCAGACATAGGCAGCATAGGTGGGCATGTAAGGCCGAGCAGGGATGTAATTGACGAGGTTAGAAGGTTTGTTGCCCAAAGCCGCTGGCTGATTGACCACAGGGTTTTCTCAATCGGCGATGATATCTGCATCTTAATGACTCACAATAAAGGCAAGGACTCTGCAGAGATTCACAGGCTTGCCTGGGATGCTTTCACAGCAGGAACGGCAATAGCCAAAAGGCAGGGATTGTATGGCGCAGGCCAGGACCTTCTAAAAGATGCGTTTTCAGGCAACATTAAAGGCATGGGTCCTGCTGTAGCAGAGCTTGAATTTGATGAAAGGCCAAATGAGCCGATAATAGTCTTTGCTGCAGACAAGACTGATGCAGGGGCTTTCAGCCTTCCACTGTACAGCGCATTCGCAGATCCCATGCACTGTTCTGGCTTGCTTTTAAGCCCTAGGATGACCAAGGGCTTCAAGTTCAGGATTATGGATGTGACATACATTCAAAGCGACCGCGATATTGAGCTTCATGCTCCAGAAGACCTTTACCAGATTGCAGCTTTATTGAGGGACAACGAGAGGTTTGTTGTAGAAGCCATCTATTCACGAACAAGCGGCGAGCAGGCTGCTTCAATCAGCACCACAAGGCTGCACAACATCGCAGGAAAATACACTGGCAAGGATGACCCAGTGATGCTTATTAGAACTCAGGGAGATTTTCCTGCAACAGGGGAGATTCTCTCGCCTTTCAAGATCTGCCACTATGTAAGCGGCTTCATGAGAGGCAGCCACACAGGACCTTTGACGCCAGTGAAATCATGCTGCGGAGTAAGCTATTTTGACGGTCCGCCGATTGTCTCTGCCCAAGGATTCTGCGTCCATAACGGCGTGATGACTGAGATGACTGACCTCTTTGCAGATGATGTTGTCTGGGATGAGGTAAGGAGAAAGGCAGCGCAAAAAGCTTTGGCAATAAGAGAGCAGGGCTTCTCAGGCAATGCAATGCTCGGCATGAACGAGCTTGAGTATACAGGCATTATGGAAATACTCAAGGAAATTGAGCCAAAGTTTAAAATTAGGGAAGACTACAGGAAAGAAGAGAAGGAGATGGCTGTCAAGTTAAAGGAGCTGAAATAGCTCCTTCTACTTGCTGAAAACCTTGTACAGCAGTACTGCGTAAAGCACTGCAAAGACAGCCACAAAATACCACACATTCTGCTTTACAAACACAGGGATGTATGCACCAATCACCATTCCGAAGATAATCAGCGCAGTCTTCAGTATTGCAAAATCCCACATCTTCAGTTTCTTTACTTTTGCATCATACCATTTCCCAAGGCACATTCATATCACCTCAATACCACTTGGCAGCCTGAATTTATCAGCTTTTCGGTAAATAGGCTCTTTTTTAGTTAATTATTTATACTGGTTTTTCCCAGTTTTATAGTTCAAATGCTGCATCTCAATTTTTCAGGGCTCAGGAAATACCACTTCCACGTCTTCAGGGCAAACCTGCTTGGAGTGATTCTTGGGGTGTTCTTCTTCAGGGCTTATGCTGCAAAGGCTATTCCCATGACGCCGATTATCGCAATCCTGCTTGGAATCACTGCGTTTTTGATAGGCGTTGCGGTTGTGCTGAAGCCCACGCTAAACCTCAAGGGAATATTGCCTGCCAAAGGGCTGCTTGTTTTCAACCTGTTGATTGCGCTGGCTGTAAGCATGCTTTTTGTGAAAGAAATAGGAGCCTTAGGAGTTTTATTCTGCATGCTGCTGTCATTTTTCCTTTCTGAAGTCGGGCACTTTATCCACGGGAGGGCTAAATGAGCATCCTGAGCTTCAGCCCGGCAGAGATTCCAGCTGCGCTATCCACTTTAGGAGATTTCATAGGAAACAATCTTATCCTTTGCCTCATAATAATCGGCTCATACGCTCTGTTTTACATCTATTCCTTCCTCCACAACACATCTGTTGACTCAGACGTTTACGAGATTGATTTGCTGAGCGCAGGGGTTTCAAGCCTTACGACCGCATTGCTTCTTATAGGGCTTGATGAGGGCTCAAACTCTTTCAACTTCGCAAACCTCGGCTTCAGCGAGCCATCTACGAAAATGGCAATCGGGCTGGCAGTCTATGCCGTTTTCCTGATTCTCTTTGCATTCACCAAGATGCTGCCGAGGTTCT
Source organism: Candidatus Woesearchaeota archaeon (assembly GCA_043807015.1). GTDB lineage: Archaea > Nanobdellota > Nanobdellia > Woesearchaeales > UBA10216 > JAZDGJ01. The sequence goes on from JAZDGJ010000035.1 coordinate 8,817, forward strand.
TTGTCGTGATCTTGGGAAACAGCGAGCTCGACCTTTTCATCAACCTCATTGCTGTGATGATAATATCGCCTGAAGTGAATATTACAGGCACCCTGCTTTTGCT
>JAZDGJ010000036.1:0-47910 GCA_043807015.1 Candidatus Woesearchaeota archaeon
TATGCCTAGAATAGCAGTTATTGACAAGCAGAAGTGTAACCCGCAAGGCTGCGGAGGGTTTCTTTGTATAAAGAAGTGCCCTCTCAACCGTATGGGAAAGGAAGCAATAGTTGTAGGACCGGATGGAAAAGCCCAGATTAACGAGGAAGTCATCACAGGCTCCTGCACCACCTGCAGCATCTGCGTCAATGTGTGCCCCTTCAAGGCAATACACATGATTAAGCTTCCAGAGCAGCTCACCTCAAGACCTATCCACAGGTATGGCAAAGACGGCTTCATACTATACAGCCTGCCAGTGCCTGTATTCGGCAAGGTGGTTGGAGTAGTGGGCATCAACGGCGTTGGCAAGAGCACAGCCATCAAGGTGCTGGCAGGTGTATTAAAGCCAAACCTTGGGCAGCAGAGGGAAGCAGCCGATATCAGCGAAGTCATCAAGATGTTCAAGGGCACTGAGGCACAGGTTTTCTTTGAGAAGATGAAGAATGGCGAAATTAAGGTTGCCTACAAGCCCCAGCAAGTAGATTTAATTCCAAAGCAGGCAAAGGGAAAGGTAAGAGAGCTTCTGCAGAGGGTTGACGAGAGGAAAAAGCTGGCTGAGGTTGCCAAAAAGCTTGATTTGGAGGAATTCCTTGACAATGACATAAAAGAAATCTCTGGCGGCGAGCTGCAGCGCGTTGCAATAGCTGCAACTGTACTCAGGGATGCAAATGTCTTCATTTTTGACGAGCCAACTTCATACCTTGACATAAAGCAGCGCATCAAAATAAGCAAGTTCATCAAGCAGCTGGCAAGCGAGAAAACTGCGGTTCTTGTGGTTGAGCATGATTTGATAATTCTGGACCACATTACAGACCAGGTGCATATTATGTACGGCGAGTCTGGAGGCTACGGCATTGTCAGCATGCCTAAGGCGACAAGGGCTGCAATAAATACGTATCTTGGAGGCTACTTAAGGGAAGACAACATGCGTTTCCGTGATTACGAGATAAAGTTCGCAGCAAGACCTCCTGAAAAAAGGATAAAGCGCGAATCTTTGGTATCCTGGCATAAAATCAGCAAGAAGCTCGGAAAGTTCCATCTCAAGGCAGAAAACGGAGATGTTAGCAGGAAGGAAGTTGTCGGCATATTGGGCGAAAACGGAATAGGGAAGACTTCTTTTGTTAAAATACTCGCAGGAGTTGATAAGAAGGATTCAGGAGAGATAACTGGAAAAGTCAAGGTTGCATATAAGCCACAGTACCTTAACTCTGATTCAGGGGAATTGGTTGCATCATTTCTCGCTGATGTCGCTGAAAAATACAAAGCCCACATAATAAGACCTCTTGACATCGACGCGTTAATGCTGAGAAAGCTCAAAGACCTCTCTGGCGGAGAGCTTCAGCGCGTTTCAATTGCAAAATGCCTCGGCTCTGATTCTGACCTATACCTGATAGACGAGCCGTCCGCATACCTTGACGTTGAGCAGCGCCTTAAGGCTGCAAAACTGATTCGCGAGCGTATTGAACAGACAGGCAAGACTGCCCTTGTGGTTGACCATGACCTGTTGTTCATAGACTACCTCTCAGACAGCCTGATGATTTTTGAAGGAAAGCCTGCGATTGAAGGGCACGTTACCGGACCTTTCTCAATGGAAGACGGCATGAACAGGTTCTTGACAGGGCTTAACATCACATTAAGGCGCGATAAGGAAAGCCTAAGACCTAGGATAAACAAGGAAGGCTCGCAGATGGACAGAAAGCAGAAGGATGAAGGAAGGCTTTACTATTCCTAAAAAAATTATTTAATGTGGATTCTCCACAACTTTTTTCTTTGATTTCGGATGAAAAAAAGCCACAAATACTTCAGGTTTTTTAATATTACCTGCTACTCTTGCACCCCAATTAATTTTTGCCTTAGGAGGAAGGTTTTCTGCTACAGCTCTTACTGCCCTTTCAGTTGCATCGAGCGTCATATCAGCTCCTCCTATAACATATACAATTGCACTTGTTGGTAGGTTACAGTTTATATCTCTTGGCAGTTTACTTAAAGCATTTTGGAATGATTCTTCAACCTTCATATTGATATCTTTATCGTTAGTTCCAATGAGTTTAGCATTTGAGGTTTGTTTAATTTTATTGTCCGGTTGAGAGTACTCATCGAGAATAGAATTTATTATCTCTTCAAAATTCCTTAAAAAAATTTTGGCAACTTTATTATCATGATTTAGTGCGAATAATTGGGTTTTTCCAACAATCCTGGTTCTTTTTACGTAGCCTTTCTTCTCAAATTCTCCCATTATCTGATATGCTTTTGGTCTTGATATGTTGATTTCTTTGCTCATGTCTCCAATAGCGAAATCAATATCCTGGTTCTCCATTAAGTACTCTATTACCCTGTTTCTCAGAGTTTTTCCATAGATCTCACAAAATCTGCCCGTCTTTCTCATTTTCGGAATTCTCCTTAAGCTTTGTTTTTATTTCTGAAACCCTCGAAGGATTAAGACTGATGTGCCAGTCATTCCCTTTTCCTGTTCTTTTCTTCGCTCTCAAAATGTACGTCTCATTTACCAGTTGTTTGTATTCCCTGAAAAAGCCACGTTTTTCATCTTTTGAAAGCCATTTTGTTTTTGACCTTATTATCGCGTCCTCCGGTGTATGCCTATTCCCGATTATTAATCTGTGTACCATTATCAGTAGCATATCCCTTAATGCCGAGTCCATCTTTTTTCCCGTTTCTTTTTTTCAGGATAGTTAACATTTGTTAACTAACTGTTAATTTCTATTACTATATAAACTTTCTGTTTTTTCTCAAGCCGCCAAATATTCCGAAGATGCCCAGCCCCACAGCCACAATTGAGGCGCTTATGATTGGACCGATAACTTTCTTCATGTCTTTTGTTTCCCTTAGAACGCTTATGACTGCTTCTATCGCAACTCCTGTGTTCAGGGTTATTCCTTCCTTGCCGCCGTCAGCAACAATTGTTATCTTCGTGCTTTCGTCTTTTTGAAGCTGCGCGCTTGCAATAATCTTCCTGCTGCCTCCTGCCTCAATAAGCCCTATCTTTTCGGAGAAAAGAAAAGGCCCCTCAATAGAGAAATGCATCTCCTCTTCAGAAGGATTGTAGATTATGAACTGCCGCTCAGCAATTGAATGCTCTTCTCCTGAAAACTCAAGCCTGGCAGGAGCAACGCCTATTCCCTGCGCAGATGCAATCTCAATAAAGATAAAAAAAATCAGTGAAAGCTGCCATTTCATGACTTCACCGCTGTTATGAAGATGCTTCCTGTGTAGTTGCCTGGCTTTGTGCCTGTCGGAATCTTGAGCCTGAAGCTAAGGGGCTTTTTCTCAGCAGAGTTGATGTTGACGTCTTTTGTCACAGCTTTGTTCGTCATTTTCTCGCCATAAGTGCTGTTGAGGCTGTACTCAAGATTGCTGATGTCAATAGCGTAGCTTGCTGCTGTCAGGTTTGTCGCCCATAGTTGCAAATCTATCTGGCTGTTCCCGATATTCCAAAGAGTGGCGTTGTTTGTGTTCGTGTTTGTGTCGCCAGTAATCTCAGAGTATTGCCCGGGAAATGCGCCGAACTGCAGCTCTGCGGCATCTATCTCCATTGCCACAAGGCTCATGTATTCAAACTGCACAGAGCCTGAAGCTGAAGAGCCCAAATTGCCAACTGCCACAACAGTTATTGTATAGTTGCCTGCCATGTCAGAATAAGACATGTTGATTAAGCCCTCGTATGTTGAATCATTCAGCTTTTTCATCTGCCAGGTTTTTGAATTCATAGTTGCGTTAACATAAGCAAGCTCATCGCCACTTTGGTCTGATGCCTGCACACTCACAATAATTGTCTTGTTTGTCTTCGGCACTGGCGCTATTTGTATGCCTGGCAATATGTCATCATCTGTCAAAATTGTAATGTCTGAAAGAACCGGCGCTCCTGATGCAACTATTGCAACAACTTTTATTTCTGCTCCGCTTTGCTGGAGGCTGCTGTTGCGAAACAGTGGCACTGAGCCGTAAAAATCAAGGCTGTTGTCATTTGTATCTTTGTAGCTGCCGTTGGATATTCTTCTCAGGGAATTGCCCTGCGGAATTAATGAAGCAGGCGTGCCTTCAAAGAAGCCTGCTTCAATATTCAGAGGGTTGCCCCAGCCAACTGCATCTATGATACGGGTGGTATTGGTCAATGCAACTCCTGCGTCAGTGTTGGCCAGGGTCAATGCCTCTTCATGATCAGCAATCGGCCAGGACAAGTCATCCCTTGAAGTGCTCCAGCCTGCATCTGCCACCAAGTAATATTGCTTTGGCAGAAGCACTGTGCCCTGGGGGATTGTTGCATCAGAAGCAGATGACTCTGTTGAGACAAGCCAGCCTCCAATGTCAATGGCAGAGGATGTCGGATTGTAAAGCTCCACTGCCTCGCTGCCGGTTTCTGCAGCCGGGTCGTATAGCACCTGTGTAATAATCACGTTCTCTGCAGCTGCACATTGTGCAGCCAGTATCAGCATCGCCAAAACTATTAGTTTTTTCATGAAAATCAGTAAGAAGAGTTCCTTAATAGCACTTTCTGGAAAAAAAGCTCAGATTTTCCGGAGAAATTGAATAATCTGAAGACCTGAACGGAATATTTTCCAATAATCAGGAATTTAGCGAAAATTCCCCGCTTTATCCGAATATTTTTGCTGCTTAGTTTCAACCCAATTTGAAGCCTAAGCCAGATTTAAATACTTGCTAGATATACCTGTGCGTAAGGTGAGAAAAATGAAACAACTGCTATCAATATGCTTGCTGATAACTGTACTTTTTGTTGCGGGGTGCACTCCGGCGAGCGATGATTTTGCAGGTTGGCCAAACCCGGCTTCTGTTTTCTGCGAAGAGCGTGGAGGAACCCTTGAAATTATTACCGAGGCAGAAGGGCAAGTAGGAATGTGCACTTTGCCAGACGGCTCGACATGCGAGGAATGGGCTTATTACAGAGGTCAATGTCCTCCAAATGAGACCGGAAATGCAAGCACGGCTAACCCAGCTTCAGTTTATTGCGAGGAGCATGGTGGAACACTTGAAATTGTGACTGAAGAAGGCGGGCAGAGAGGTATTTGCACATTGGCAGACGGCACAAAGTGCGATGAGTGGGCTTACTACAGGGGAGAATGCGGCAAAGATGAGTGCCCCATAACCTGCGGTGCCATCGGCTCAAGGAGCGAGGGTTGGTATGACTGCAATAATAACCTGATATCCTATGACAACTGCGCAAACAAGACTATATGCGCTGATGAGCAGAAGAATGCAGAAGTCTGCACATTGGAGTATGCCCCGGTCTGCGGCTGGTGGAACAGCACAATACAGTGCATAAGGTATCCCTGCGCCGCAACGTATGGCAACAAGTGCCAGGCGTGCGCAGATGCCAAAGTGGCTTCCTGGACTCAGGGAGAATGTCCTTCCGGTTAGGCATTGCAAAGGCGTAAGCGAAAACCTTAAATCCTTTAATGCACCTTATCGGTATATGAACCCGCTAAACCAGCTTTCAACCCTTGCGTACAAGATTGCAAATGACTTTGTCAGCAGCGCAAACAGCCAGTTCCTGTTCTTGGTAAATACCCTTGTAAAAGACCCGACTGGAGTCTTTGAGATTGACCTGCTGAAAGAGCGGATAAGCCCTTCATCCCTTGTTGGAGGCTCTACAGACCAGGTGATAAAGAAGTACAGGAACTTGCTCATGAATGAGCTGGATGTTATTCAAGTTTCCTCCGCAGAAGTGGAGAAAGCGGCTATCAAAGTTACATTCAAGCCAGGACCAGCGGCAAGAATATACACCTGTAACGTCACAATAAAAGCAGGCGGAAAAGAATACGTAAAACAAGCTTCCACTGCCTAGCAATTCTTAGAATCCGGGCTTCCGCCCTTCTCAATCCTTTTCTGGTATTTCACAAGCACAATATCCAAGGCTTCCTCAAGGTCAACATTCAGCTTGTTGGCAATTGCAATCAGCGAATAAAACAAATCCCCAAGCTCTGCCTTCATCTCCGAAGAGTATTCAGGCTCTTTCTTCCCGTAGTCAGACGCCTTGAGCATCTCCTTTGAGACCTCGCCAAGCTCAGAAACAATGTCCAGCAGCCTCTCTTCAGCAGGCATCTCAAGCCCATGCTGCCGGCAGAACTTCTTTACTTTCTCCTGCAACTCGTTCATAAGGATGCAGTTACTGCGAATTATAAAAAGGCATCGGAATAGTCCCAAAAAAGCGCAAGATTTATATAATGATTTGTTATATTTAATTATAAATCATAATAAGGTGGGAAAATGGTGCAGGCTATTGTAAATTTAGGGGAGCGCGAAGACAGGGTCCTTACTATTGTGAAGGGCAAATTCGGTCTTAGGACAAAATCTGAAGCGGTTAACCTGGTTATAGGAAAATTCGAGCAGGAACTTCTTGAACCAAGATTAAGGCCTGAATATAAAGAGGAGCTGTTGAAAATAGATAAAGGGAAATTCAGGAAATTCTCCAGCATTGAAGATTTAAGAAGGGAGATAGAGCATGTATGATTTTGAGAGAAGCGATAAGCTCATCAAAATTCTGAGGAAGCTCTTCAGAAGGGATAAAGTGCGCTATGAGGCAACAATGAAGAAGATTCAGGAAGTTATCGCATCTGATAGCCCGCAGCGCTACAAAAACCTTAGCTATGACCTGAGCGGTTTCAAGGGAATCCATATCGACAGCCACTTTGTCCTTATATTCAAGATTGACGAGAGAAATAGGCAAATACGGTTTGAAGACTTGCAGCATCACGACACTGCTTACGAGAGATGAAACCTGAAATAAAGGTATTATTTGAGAGAACAAATTCTGAAATCGCCATGTTTTTAAACTTCCAAGCTTACCCACACCCTAATGAAAGAAGCAGTCCTTTACGAGAAGGGGGAAGGCAAAAAAGTCAGGTGCACTGCCTGCAGGCACTATTGTCTGATTCCTGACAAGGGAACAGGCATATGCGGCGTGAGGCAGAACATAGATGGGAAGCTATACCTCATTGTCTACGGCAAGGCATCTGCTGTCAATATAGACCCTGTTGAGAAGAAGCCGCTGTTCCATTTCCTTCCTGGCACGCCGATATTCTCCCTGGGCACAGTTGGCTGCAACTTTGCCTGCGACTTCTGCCAAAACTGGGATTTGTCCCAGGCAACAAAAGACCTCAGGGCTAAGCTTGTTAAGGAGAAAAGGGCAGAGGACATGGGCATTGAAGTTGGCAAATTCGGCTATGAGCTGCTGCCTGAGAAGATTGTTGAAATAACTGCGGAGAAGAAAATACCAAGCATTGCATACACCTACAATGAGCCGATTATATTCTTTGAATACCTTTATGACACTGCAAAGCTTGCCACTAAGAAAGGCATAAAGAATGTCCTCGTTACCAACGGCTACGAGACTGATGAGGCTCTGGAAAAGCTAAAGCCCTATGTCCAGGCACTGAACATTGACATTAAGTCATTCAGCAGCGAGTTCTACACAACGGTATGCAAGGCGAGGCTGGAAAAAGTGCTGGAGACAATAAAAGCAGCAAAAAAACTCAGCTTCTGGGTTGAGCTGACGACACTTGTCATACCTGGAAAGAACGACTCTGAAGGGGAACTGCAGAAGATTGCAAAATTCATAGCATCTGTTGACAAAAACATGCCCTGGCACGTGACTGCATTTTTCCCGCAATACAAGATGACAGATGTCAAGGCGACTCCTGCCTCAGCTTTGGAGAAGGCCTACAATATCGGAAAAAAGGCAGGCTTGAATTACGTTTATGTCGGAAACATAGCTGATGACGAGCACTCAAACACCTGCTGCCACAACTGTAATGCATTACTAATAAAAAGGGAAGGGTATTTTGTTGAAGTGCAGGACTGCTTCAAAAGCGGCAAATGCCAGAACTGCGGCACAAAAATACCCGGGGTGTGGAAATGAAAATCCCAATTACTGCGGTTATGATTTGCAATTGTTGGGATTTTCAAAGTTCACAGGGTAATCAGCTAACAAACCAGAGGCACCCTAAAGGGTGGGGCATATGCCCTGTGAACAAATGAAAATAAGAAAACCAGCTGTTGCAGGCGCCTTTTACCCTGACGACAAGGAAGAACTGTCAGAAATGATTCAGGGATTCCTGTCGAAAGTTCCTGAGCAGACCGTGCCAGGCGAGCTTAAGGCAATAATTGTCCCGCATGCAGGCTATGAATACTCAGGGCAGGTTGCTGCCTGCGCATATTCGCTCTTGAAAGCTGTTGCGCCGAAGAAAATACTGATAGTCGGGCCATCGCACTATGCCTATTTTTTCGGCGCTGTCGGCGATACAAATGAATACTGGGAAACGCCCCTTGGCATGGTAAAGGTGACAAGCAGCGGACTTCAGAAGTTTGAGGAAGCCCATATCCGTGAGCACAGCATTGAGGTGCAGGTTCCATTCCTCCAGTCAGTCCTAAAGGATTTTGAGATAATGCCCGTTACAACCGGCGATGATGACAGCGATGAAATCGCCGAGCAGATAAAGCCATTCCTAAAGGACCATTTCCTTGTCGTAAGCTCTGACCTGAGCCACTTCCACAGCTATGCTGATGCCTCAAAGCTGGACAAAGCAACCTGCGGCGCCATAGAAACTATTGACCTTAAAACGCTGAAGGCAGACGGCGAAGCATGCGGAATGAGGGCAATAACTGCCACGCTCAGGCTTGCCAAGGAGCTCGGCTGGAAGTGCAAGCTCCTCTGCTACAAGAACTCTGGCGATGTCACTGGCGATAAAACAAAGGTAGTAGGCTATGCAAGCATGGCTTTCTACACCTGAAAATGCTATCCAAACAAGAAAAAGAGATACTGCTGGAAATGGCAAGGAAAGCCATAATGGCATATCCTGAGCCATATCTGCCTGACGAGACAAAGATTACTGCTGTGATGAAGGAAAAAAGGGGCGTATTTGTAAGCCTTCATCTTGGAAAATCTTTGAGAGGCTGCATCGGCTACATTCTTCCTGTGAAGCAGCTTTACCAGGCAGTTATTGACAACGCTGTCAACGCAGCATACCGCGACTCAAGGTTCCCAGAGCCGACAAAGGAAGAGCTTAGGAAGATGACTATAGAGATTTCTGTGCTTACTGTGCCTGAAAAAGTTTCTTTTTCCAGCCCTGAGGAGCTTCTCAAAAAGCTTGACAGCAGCAAAGGCGTTATAATCGAGAAAGGTCTTTACGGCGCAACATTCCTGCCTCAAGTCTGGGAAGAGCTGCCGGAAAAAGAGGAATTCCTCGGAAACCTCTGCCTCAAGGCAGGGCTCATGCCAGAAGACTGGAAAGAATGCAAAGTCTCGTTCTATACGGTGGAGTGCTTTTCGGGCTGAAAGAGCAAAATTTAAATATAACCTTAATAATGATTACTATAACCTAAATTGAGGGTATTATGTTAAAGGAATTTTTGCTTAGGAACAGGGAAGCGAGGAAAATATTCGGAAAGAAGGAGATAGAAATAATCCTGAAGCAGATTGAAGGCAGCTCATTGACACAATCAGAAAAGAACAGATTGAGCCGCGATATAAGGCCAAAGTTCAGGATAATTGAGGAACTCAGCAGCTTCAAGGATGAATTCAAACTGGAGAAAAACCAGGAGAACAAAAAAATAATTGAAAAAGTGGTTGAAGCAATCCTTAATGATAAGTTCGGAAATGGCGTTAAAGCAATACTCCTATTCGGCTCACTTGCAGAAGGCTCTTTCCATAAGATGTCGGACATTGACATATGCGTTGTTTTCAAAAATGAGCTGTCTCTGAAGGAGGCAACTGAATTCAGGATAAGGGTTTCAGGGCAGCTGCCAGAAAAGATTGATGTCCAGGTCTTTAACATTCTGCCGATGAAACTAAAAAGAGAGGTTGCAAGAACTCATAAGGTACTTTACAAGGACAGCAGCTATGACAACACCAGCTTTTCAATTAGGTATATTAAGGACAACGATTATTTTATGAGAATGAGCAGGATATTCGGGGCAAAAGCATGAGCAGGATTGACGATAAAATAAGCGAAATAACCGTTTTCTTAAGTGAGCTTGAAGAAATAGCCCCTTCCAGCCTTGAAGCATATAAGTTAAGCATAGAAAAAAGGGCAGCCTGCGAGAGATATGTTGAAAAAATAGTTGAGGGCTTGACAGACCTGGCATTCTTTGCAATAAAAGAAAAGAAATTGCGTGTTCCCCAGGATGATGCTGACGCATTCAACATACTTTCTGAAAACAAGGTAATCAGCAGCGACCTGGCAGCCAGGCTTAAAAATGCCAAGGGCATGAGAAACATAATCTCGCACCAGTACGGCAGGATTGACGACGAAATAGTCTATGAAGCTGTTACCGGAGAGCTGGCGAAGGATGCGGAGAAGTTTATTGAAGCTATAAAAACGCCAAAATCCAAGGCAGTAAGATAATTAACATTTAACTCTACTGTCAAGTGACAAAATAACAGAAATCTTTATAAAGGACTATTTGTTTGCTTGAGAGCAAGATGGTAGAACAAGCTTTAACTGGTGCACAATTTAGAATAATCAATCCTCAAGATTTCTACACGATTGAAGGCGTAAAGCTTCCAAATGGAAGCTATGGCGCCGTACAGGTCACAAAAAAATTGCTGGATGGTGGCAGGTCTTACATTCAAAGGTCATTGCCTATGCATATAACGAAAACGGGATGGGGACCTGGCAGCGGACCTTTGATTACTGCAGTGCTAACAGCCCTTTTTGACAATAAAGGCGTTGAGGGTGTGGAAGAGTTAAAAGCGCTTTTTGCCGGCGATTTCAAAGAATGGAACATGACTTCTACAGGAATAACTTACCGAGCTATACATGATCTCGTTACTCACGACATTGGTCTGCCTGAGCAAACTACACTTGAAGCCCGCTTGGTGGGACCAGACGGCTATGTTGATAAGAAAATGAGTCAGGTAATGCAAGCACTCTTGGGAAACAATGATGCTGATAAAATAAACACAGTTTATAAGTGGGTCACTGGAGGAGATGCTTACTTGTGGCGATTAAATGAGAGACCAACCAAAGACGAAAATCGGGTGTTGTTGCTCGGCGGCGGTGGTTCCGGGATCTGCGCTGGTGCCAACGACCTCCTCGATCTACCTGCTCGTGGGATGCGTGTCGCGCCGCAAATTTCTACAGAAAACAGAAGTTAAGTTTTTATTGGCACGGACTTCTATTACACCTTCCCCCTGCTCTCTCCAAAAGCAAGCCCTGATGCAACTAAATGAGCGACTCTTATCGGCTCTGGCACGAAAGAATGCGTTGCAGTGAGCTTTACAATTTCAGCTGCTTCTTCAAAGCTTGTGCCTGCAACTTGGATGAATACTTTTCCTGATTTCCTTATCTCGCCTGCTGATTTTATAAGCCTAATCTTCTTCCCCATCTTCAGCTTTTTCAGTGCAGCTTCTATTTCTCCCATCTTGGGAAGCTTTCTCATAACGACTATCACAGGAATACCTGTTTTTTTGTTCAGCTTTCTGATGTCAACTATGTTAAAGCCGCCAACTGCTATGCCGTTGAGCATAATAGCCCTAAGCTGGGTGTAGAACTTGCTTTTCAAAGCCATGCAGGCAATCTTCATGGTTGCGTCAGAGCCGTCCACCTTCGCATAGGAGGAAAGCACGCCGTCAAGGAAATTGCCGCCCCTGTAGAAAACGCCAAGTATCAATGTCTTCTTGTCCTTCCACTTGTCAAATGGCGAGTCATCTATGCCCAAGACGCGGATTTCCTGCTTCATAAGGCATATTGCTGTGTTGAAGCTTATTTACCTTTCTCCAAACCCCTAAAAATATTTCTTTAACGCTCCCATATTTCTTTTAATAATACTTATAAAGAGCCTAAAGTTAGCTACCCCCATGTGCGGAATAATTGCTTACAAGGCATATAATGGAAAGGAAGATGCTGGTTCAATAGTGCTTGAAGGTCTAAAGAATCTGGAATACAGGGGCTATGACTCCTGGGGAATAGCTACCATTTGCCATGGCAAATTGTCTGTTGTCAAGAAAATCGGCAAAATCAGCGAAGCCAACCATGTTGAGTTCCCAAACTGTAAAATAGCCATTGGGCACACAAGATGGGCAACCCATGGCGGCGTTACTGAAAAAAACGCCCATCCGCATCTTGACTGCACAGGCACAATTGCAGTTGTCCATAACGGCATAGTTGAGAATTACCAGGAGCTCAAGAAGGAGCTTTCAAGCCATAAATTTGTTTCTGAGACTGATACTGAAGTTATATCCCACCTTATTGAAGAAAACATTGGGCTTGGCTTTGAAGAGGCAGTTAAGAAGGCGGCTGGCTTGCTGCAGGGAAGGTCAGGCTTTGTCGCATTAAGCAGCAAAACAGGGCAGATTGTTGCTGTCAGAAAAGGCTCGCCCCTTATTGTCGGAGTTGGAGACAAAGAAACGTTCATTGCATCTGATGTTACTGCATTCCTTGAGCACACCAACAAGGTGATGTACATAGATGACGGCGAAATGGCAGTGCTTAATGACAGGGTAACTTTCTATAATCTTTCAACAGGCAATGAAGTTGAGAAAAGAATCATTGGGATAGACTGGCAGCCTGGGAAAGCAGACAAGTGCGGGAGGGAACATTTCCTCATAAAGGAGATAATGGAGCAGAAAAATACAATAAAAGACGCCCTCAACCAGGATGACGTCAAAATAATGAAGGTTGCAGATGCAATAAACCATGCTTATGGGACATTCTTGGTTGGCTGCGGAACTGCCGGAAAAGTCTGCCAGACTGGAGAGTATTTCTTCTCGCATATAGCAAAGAAGCACGTCAACTACTGTGTTGCCTCAGAGTTCCCGAACTATGAGGAATACCTCACCGACAAGACGCTGATGATTGCTGTCTCCCAAAGCGGCGAGACTGCAGACGTCCTTGAGGCAATAGATAGTGCTAAGAAGAAAAATGCCAAAGTAATATCCCTGCTGAACGTATTTGGCTCGACAATGATGAGGCTTAGCGATGACTGTTTCATGATAAACGCCGGCGTTGAGAGAGCTGTTGTGAGCACAAAGGCAACAACAGCCCAGCTTGCAGTGCTCATGCTTTTGGCGTATGCTACCGCCGGGAAGCTGCAGGAGGGAAAACTGCTTTTGCTGAATGCCGCTTCTGCTGTCAATGACATGCTCAACCCAAGATATGAAGACCACATAAAGGTGCTTGCTGAGAAAATGAGAGATGCAAAGGCTGCCTGCGTTATTGGAAGGTCTGTTAACTACCCGATGGCAGCAGAGGCAGCCATAAAGCTGATGGAGACAGACTACATACATGCGCAGGGTTTTGCAGGCGGCGAGCTGAAGCACGGACCTATTGCTTTGATAGAAAAAGGCGTTCCATGCATAGCGCTCGTGGCAAACGATGAGACCAAACAGGAAATACTAAGCAATGCGATGGAGGTCAAGTCAAGGGGCGGCTACATAATAGGCGTTTCGCCAGAAAACAATGAAATCTTTGATTACTGGATTAAGGTGCCTGATGTAGGCATAGCATCGCCGATAGTAAACATAATCCCGATACAGATTCTGGCTTACCACATAGCAGTCCTTAAGGGATTGGACCCTGACAAGCCAAGGAACCTTGCAAAGAGCGTGACAGTGAAGTGATTAAGGCTGTGATATTTGACATGGACGGGGTTATAATTGACTCTGAAGCCATACACCTGGAAGCAGACAATGAAGTGTTGAAAGAATTTGGCAAATCTTTGAGCGAAAAGGAAAACCTGAAATATGTTGGCACTTGTAACGAGGAATTTTATTCTGACATGAAAAAGAAATTCAACCTTCCAATTTCTGTTGAAGAACTCGTCAGAAGAAAAGTTGAGATAGACATAAAGCTCGTAGGAGAAAAAGCAAAACCAATACTGCCTACGCTAGAATTGATTAAGCTGCTAAGTAAGAATAAGTATAAACTCGCATTAGCCTCAAGTTTAGCCACTTTGCAGATAGAGAGCATTCTTAGAAAATTGAATCTGAAGAAATATTTTGAAACTATAGTATCTGTTGACTGCGTTGCCAAGGCAAAGCCATCTCCTGAAATGTTCCTGAAAGCAGCCAATTTGCTTGGAGTTAAAAATTCAGATTGTATCGTGATAGAAGACTCTGACAAAGGCGTAATGGCTGCAAAAGCAGCAGGCATGAAAGTAATAGCAGTCCCAAACAGCTACACAAAGCACCATGACCTTTCAAAAGCAGACCTAATCGTGAGCAGCCTTGGAGATGTAACTTTAGAAACAATTAAAAATATGGGGTAAATTCAGGTTATTGGGGTGGGACAATGGAGTTTTTTCTTGACACAGCAGAGATAAAAGAGATAAAGGCAGCGAAGGAATGGGGCATACTTGATGGCGTAACAACCAATCCCAGCTTAATGCTTAAAGCCGGAAGGAAGGACTTCCACAATGTAATTAAGGAAATCTGCGAGATTGCCCAGGGTCCTGTCAGCGCAGAAATTACATGCTCTGAAAATGACTATGACGAGATAGTGAGGCAGGCAAGGGAACTAGCGAAGTTAAACAGGCATGTTGTTGTCAAGATACCATTTTTCCCTGCAGGCATAAGGGCTATAAAGACGTTGAGCGCTGAAGGTATTAAGACGAATTGCACTCTCATTTTCTCGGCAAACCAGGCATTGATTGCGGCAAAGGCAGGAGCAACCTATGCCAGCCCTTTTGTCGGAAGGATTGATGACGCAGGGCAGGACGGCATGCTTGTGGTGCAGGAGATAAGGCAGATATTTGACAACTACGAATACAAGACAAAGATTCTTGCCGCAAGCCTAAGGCACCCCATACATGTCAAGCAGGCTGCCCTCTATGGCGCAGATGTTGCCACAATACCCTTCAATGTCATGGAGCTGCTCTTTAAGCACCCGCTGACTGAAGCTGGGCAGAAGCGCTTCATGGAGGACTGGGCGAAGCTGCAGGGAAAATGAGACTCTTCGGCACAGACGGAATAAGGGCAAAGGCAGGCGAGTATCCGCTCAATGACGACAGCGTTAGAAAGCTTGGTGAGGCATTTTCGGGATTTCTTTGCCAGAACGACAAAAAGAAAGTTGTTGTGGCAATATCAAGGGACACAAGGGCTTCTGGCACGGTGATAGAGCAGGCGCTCTCAGATGGCTTCCTGAAAAGTGCGGATGTGATGCTGCTTGGAGTCCTGCCGACAAATGCATTGTCGTATTCAGTCAGGCATTACAAGGCAGACGGCGGCATAATGATTACTGCATCCCACAATCCTTCAGAAGACAACGGCTTGAAATTCTTCAGCAGCAGCGGCGTAAAATTTAATGACGCAGAGGAGGAGGAAATTGAAAAGCTGTTTTTTTCCGGTGCTGGCGCCAAAAGCGAAGCGCCCGGGAAAATTTCTGAGGTAAACGCCAAAGAAGACTACATCAGCTTCCTTCAAAAAGCAGCAGGCGGCAAGCTTGGCGGAGTAAAAATTGTGGTTGACTGCGCAAACGGCGCTGCAAGCGCTGTCGCGTTTGAAGTTTTCAATAGGTTGGGTGCCGGTGCAGTTGTAATAAATGACAAACCTGACGGCACAAACATAAACAAAAACTGCGGCGCCCTGTTTCCTGAAGTTGTCTCACAGGAAGTGAAAAAGCAGAATGCAAACCTGGGGTTGTCACTTGACGGCGATGCTGACAGGGCAATCTTTTGCGACGAGAACGGCAAAATCCTGGATGGAGACCAGTACATGGCAATTGTGGCGTCAGAGTTAAATAAAAAACACCTGCTTAAGAAAAGTACCCTTGTTGCAACCGCATACAGCAACCTGGCGCTTGATGAGGCAATGAAAAAAGATGGCATTAAAGTTGTAAGAGTGGCAAATGGCGACAGGTATGTCTTTGAGGAAATGATGAAAAATGGCTACAATTTCGGAGGCGAAAAATCAGGACACTACATATTCCTTGATTATGCGCAAGGTGGCGATGGGATACTGAGCGCATTGCAGCTTCTCAAAATAATGAAAGAGACGGGCAAGAAGCTTTCAGAGCTCGCCACCCTGAAGCCGTATCCTCAGCTCATGGCTAATGTCAAGGTAAAGGAAAAAAAGCCCCTTGAGCAGCTCGAGCTGATGAGGCTTGCAAAGGCGCTTGAGGCAAAAATTGCCGGAAGGGTTTTCATAAGGTATTCTGGCACAGAAAACCTGCTTAGGATAATGGCAGAAGGCAAGAATGAGAAAGAATTAAAAGCAGCAATGGCCGAGTTGGAAGCACAGGCAAAAAAGGAGCTGAGCTAAATGCAGGCAATCATACTGGCAGCAGGAAAATCAACAAGGACTTGGCCTTTGACTCTAAACAGGCCAAAGGCACTGCTTAAGGTTGCAGACAAAACAATATTGTGCCACAATCTCGAGCAGCTTCAAGGCATTGTTGATGAAGCAATAATCATCGTAGGCTTTGGAAAGGAGCTGATTAGGCAGGAAATTGGCACAAAATGCTGCGGAATCAAGATTAAGTATGTTGAGCAGAAAGAGCAGCTCGGCACAGGGCATGCATTGCTGCAGGCAGAGAAGCTCGCAAAGGACAGGTTCATTGTGCTGATGGGCGATGACATCTACTTTAGGCAGGACTTGGAGAAATGCCTGAAGCACAAGTACTGCATAATGGCGCAAAAAGTTGATGACCTCCGCAGGTTTGGCGCAATCACTGTTAAAAAAGGAGCGCTTGCCGGGCTTGTGGAGAAGCCAACAGGCATGGGCGGCGGTTTGGCGAACACAGCATGCTACATATTCGGCAGGAAAATATTTTCCTATTTGAAAAAGATACCAAAATCAGAGCGCGGCGAGCTTGAGCTTACTGATGCTGTCCTGCTGTTTGCTAAGCAATACAAGCTGGCAGTTGAAAAAGCAAACTCCTGGATGCCAATAACATATCCCTGGTCATTGCTTGAGGCAAATGAAAAGCTGCTTGCAAATCTTGGAACAGATATCAAAGGCGAAGTCGAGCCATATGCAACACTAAAGGGCGCTGTGAAGATAGGCAAAGGCACGCTTGTGAAGAACGGCGCATACATTGAAGGGCCTGTAATGATAGGAGAGAACTGCACAATCGGACCAAACTGCCTTATCAGGGGAGCAACGACAATCGGCAATGACTGCAAAGTCGGCAACGCAGTTGAAGTCAAGAACTCAATGTTCATGGACGGCTGCAGGGTAGACCACCTTTCCTATGTTGGCGATTCTGTCCTCGGCGAAAAAGTGCACCTCGGCGCAGGAACACTGATTGCCAACCTGAGGCATGACAAATCCAACGTGCTTTCGCAGGTAAAAAACCAGTTGGTGGACACTGGAAGAACAAAATTCGGAGCAATCGTCGGCGACAACGCACAGACAGGAGTAAACACCTCAATCTATCCCGGCAGGAAAATCTGGCCAGACAAGTGGACGCATCCTTCGGAAGTTGTTAGGAAAGACATAATCTGAACTTTTCCGGCGCTTCAAACACATGCTCGCGGGGCACCAATATGCCAATTGCTGCATCATTTTCTAGCGGCTTAGTATAGAACATTATCGGCAAATCAGCCTTGACTGGCATCCTGCCGCTCATCTGCGAAACAACTGCGAATTTAGCCGCAGGCGAATCCATAAAAAGGTAAACGAACTGCTTGGGCAAACCAATTTCACTGCTTTTCTCTTGGCTTGGAAAACCCTTCATGCTTGCCCGGACACTTTCTTTAGGCACGCTGCCGATTATCAGGCCGACCAAACCGCTACTCTGCTGCAGTTTTTTGGGGAAGTCTACCAGATGGTGACAATATAACTCTCCCTCCTCATCAAATATTATCTCTCCGAGCTTAAGAGTTGAGGTGCGTATTTTGTCTTTAACAGAGAGGTAAGGGCCGAAATTAGTATATGTGCCTGTTTCGCAAAGCTCAAACGGCTGCGCATATGCATTTTCGTCATATGGGATTACAAGCTTCCTTAAAGTACCCTCATCTTTTTTAGCTATTGCTTCCAGCAGGGACATCTCAAAAGCCATGGCAGAAGCGAACCAAGAATCATTTATCAATTTATTGCTAAGCCTTCAACCTTTATTGGAGAAATTCCGGCTTTTGAAAATCACCTTTCCGGTGTCCCGCGCTTCAATACAGGTTGTCCATTTTAGAGCAATAATTCATACCTCGCAATGTACAACTCACTTGCTTTTGCAGCACCAGCTACTTTGCCAATAGCAAATGGCAGGTGTAGCTCAGCTTTTCTGCCAAGCGGCTCAGCTCTTACTTCTTCAGCAGCTTTAGTGACGACAAGCCTTCCTGTTGGGTCCTGCTCCCATAAAACAGCCAAGCTTCGTAAATAACTGGCTTCCTGCTCGACACGTTTAACAGCCCCAGCATCACGCCTTACACTCTCCTGCAGCAATTGCCAATCCCCTTGCCCTTTTTCTATCATCCCTCTCGCCACAGCCTTCATAGCTCTAAACTCATTAGGCTCATGTATGCGTCCGTACGCTATCCCTTCACCACTTTTTAACAAGTCATAAGCTACTCTGATTGCCCTCAATTCTCGGCTAGAAAAGCCTTTCAAATCAACTCCTTCCTTAAGCCGCATATTTTCTGCGTTGCTGAAAATTTGGGCAGCTGAACCGTTTAGCATTGCCAAGCCAAAGCTTGCAGCACTTACAGCTGTATTGACACTGAACCAAATGCCGAGTATGCCATCAATTGCCCCAATCAGAACTTTCTGTTCTGCAGGCCATTTTTTCTGGAGAGAGTAATCCGCTATAGTTCCTGTGGGCTTATCGGCATACTTCGGAAAGTACCTTTGCTTTAATTCAAAAGAATCTTCATATAATGAGTTAATCAGTGCTTCTAGCTTTAGCTCATCGCTTAGGTCTGTTCGTAAACTTATTATGAACTCGCTTATTGGGTCAGGCCATTCTATACCAGAAACAATTTGCTCCAGCTTTGCCCTATCAATCGTTATCATTCTGTTGTTAGCTGATTTTCCTCGCAAACGTTATAAACCCAGAATGCCCTATCTGCTGGCTTAATGGCCGGGTTTTTCTGCCCTCTGTTTCCCAGTCGCGCTCTATGATTTCTATTGTCCTTATCTGGCCAAAGCCGCACTGCCTCAGCTTTTCTGTGTAGTCAATGACCTGGGGTATTGTCGGCGAGTATGAAACAATAAAGCCGCCGCTCTTCAATGCTTTTGCAGCAGCCTCGACAGCTTCCCACGGATTTGGAAGGTCAAAAATCACGACGTCAACATTCTTTTCTTCAATGCCCTTGCAGACGTCATGGTTTTTCAGCGTTACATTTTTCAAGCCCAAATTAGCGACGTTTTCCTCTGCCACTTTTATGAAGTCAGGTCTTATCTCATAGCTTGTAACATACTTTGCAATGTTTGCGATAAAGCAGGCAGTTGCGCCGCTGCCTGTGCCTGCATCAACAACTTTGCTTTTGTTGCCAATTCCTGTCAAAGCTACAATTGCCCCAACATCTTTCAGCGGGATAATCTGCGGCATCCTCTTGATTTTCGCATATTTGTCAATGAAGGAAGGCGATAGAAGCACGAGCTTTTTCCCAATGCTTGTAAGAACTTCAGAGCCGTCTTTCTTTTTCAAATCTTCTTTCTTCACAAAGCCGAACTGGCAGTGATAATCTTTTGTATCATCCTTTACGTAAAATATCCTGCCTTCGCCAACCAATAGCTTCTTTATCTCCGCCATGAGCCAGAGAATTCTAAAGCCCTATAAAAACCTTGCTTAAGAATAAGGAAGCGAGTGGCTTACCACTCGTCCTCGTCACCGGATGATGCGTCAAAGTCGTCTTCGTCCTCATCATCCTTAGAATCATCATAATCATCATCTACCCATTCAAGTGTATCTTGCATGATAGCACCTCCTCATCCTTTTTGCCTTGTGCAGACATTCATTATTTAAAGATTGTGTTTTGCATCGCTGGATTTCTTCCAAGGAATTCCCGCATTTTCAAGCAGCTCTTTTACTTTTTCCTTATGCCCGCCCAGCCCTTTCCAGTCAACAATAATCAGCTCTGCTTTTTTCGGCCAGGTCCTTTCTATTGCCTGCCTTAATTTCTCAGAATTCAAATCTGCAAGCGCATATTTCGGGCAAATGTGCCCTATTGCAATGTTTGTATTGAGCTGTATCGGCATAAAATTGGAAGCGTAATGCAGCCCGCCAATGCCGACTGCAGTAATGCATTCCTCAACCGAAAGGTTCAAAATCGCCTTGGCAATTGCTTCCCCTGCTTTGTCATCGCTCCACTCTTTTTCAGAGCTTCCAATTTCTATAAACATTGACGGCTTTTCCATAAAAGGACCATGATGGGTGACTTCCTGAACAACTTCGTAGCCAATGCTCTCGCGGCTGAGATTTTTCAGTGCAGATTTGATTAATGGGGCGGCGGCTACAGCAATTTTTCCTTCCTCTCCGCCAAACTCTGCCTTTCCCCAGTTGCCCTGCACATGGACTGTAAGGGATTTTATCCCTGAACTGCTGCGGTGCTTTGTGGCAAAGATAAAGGCATCTGCGTCAATTCTTTTGTCAAGATTCTCCGCAAAGATTGAGTCCTCTTCAATAACGTGCAGAGAGAAGTCTTTTCTTTTTTCAACTCCGAGCTCCTTCAAGTGCCTGCAGATGTTCATCCCCGCAGGGTCTTTCTTTGAGCAGATGATTGCCAGCTTCATGTGCATGGAATGCCTGCTGTTCATTAAAAACGTTTTGGAGCAGTACCCACTACATAATAATAAACTTTATATATTAGTATAGTTATTAGTATACTGGTTATGAAACAGGTCAGAGAGGCAATTGAAGCTTTAGGATACGAAGATTTAGTCAGCATCCAGAAGGACATATTGACGGGCAGCAACAAAATAAGAAGCATTGTGGCAGACAAGTTACGTCAGATAGAAGAAGAGGAAACAAGGATTTGCGCCACATGCGGCAACAGTATCCACATTAAAACTGCTGAAAACTTTACTCTTGTCTTTGGGCCTCCTGACCTTAAGAAAAGAGCCCATTTCTGCGCCTTGGACTGCATGGAGTATTTCATGACCAGCTTCAAAAGGCTGCAAGAGAAAAAGGCAAAGGCTAACATTTAAAAATAGCCTGCTCATCTCTTTTTCGCATGACTGAATACTCCTATGAGCTTAAGATACCGAAGGAAAGGCTTGCTGTGCTTATAGGCACAGGTGGAAAAATCAAGCGGGATATTGAAAAAGCCACAGGCACAGTTATCAAGATTGACTCGCAGGAAGGCGACATATTCCTTTACGGCGAAGATGGCTTGGGAATTTACACTGCATCAGAGGTCATAAAAGCAGTGGGCCGCGGCTTTAACCCTGAGATAGCAAAAATGCTTCTTATAAGCGACAATATCGCAGAGCAAATTGATCTGAGCGACTATGCGAAGAGCAAGAAGCACATGATAAGGCTTAAAGGGAGAGTAATTGGAGAAAATGGCAAGGCGCGCCGCATAATTGAGGATCTTACAGAATGCCACATTTCAGTTTACGGCAAAACTGTTTTAATAATCGGAAATGCAGAAATAGTGGGTATTGCAAGAAGGGCTGTTGAGACCCTGCTTAGCGGAAGCCCGCATGCAAATGTTTATAACTGGCTTGAAAAGAAAAGAAGAGAGATAAAGCACAAGAGAATCATGAACGAGCTATGACAGAAGCACCAGATAACAGCCAGCCAATAGCGCATGAGCTGGCAAAGAAGCAGCGTGAAATCTCAGTAGCAGAATTCTTCGAGAAAAACAGGCATTTGCTTGGATTTGACAACAAAAGAAAAGCAATTCTTACTGCAGTAAAGGAAGCAGTGGACAACAGCCTTGATGCATGCGAAGAGGCAGGATTCCTTCCTGAAGTAATAGTTGAAATAACAGAGATGGGCGATGAGCGTTTCAGGCTTGCGGTTGAAGACAACGGTCCGGGCATAGTAAAGAAGCAGATTCCTCAGGTGTTTGCCAAGCTGCTTTATGGCAGCAAGTTCCACAAATTAAGCCAAAGCCGCGGTCAGCAGGGCATTGGCATAAGCGCAGCAGTGCTTTATTCCCAGCTTACAACCGGAAAGCCTGTCAAAATCATCTCTAAAATTTCCCCGAAAGACCCTGCCCATTACTACGAGCTTCACATAGACACAAGAAACAACACGCCCATGATTATAAAAGAGGAAGTGATTGACTGGAAAAAAGAGCACGGCACCAAAGTGGAGATGGACCTTGAGGCAATTTACCTGAAGGGCATGCAGAGCGTTGACGAATACATCAAGCAGACTGCAATCATTAATCCGCATGTGACGCTGATATACACAACTCCGAAATCAGAGCAATTCATCTATCCAAGGGTTGCAGATAAGATGCCTAGAAAAGCAGTTGAAATCAAGCCGCACCCATACGGGGTTGAGCTTGGATTCCTGATAAGAATGATGATGCAGACGCCCTCAAGAACCCTGCAGGCATTTTTGACTTCAGAATTCTCAAGAGTGGGACCAGGAACTGCAAAGGAAATTTGCGAGAACGCTGCCCTGCTTCCCAATACGAAGCCAAAAGACATGAGCCGGGAGCAGGCAGAAAAGCTTCTCGAAGGAATAAAAAAGACAAAAATAATATCACCTCCAACAGACTGTATCTCTCCAATAAGCGAAGAACTGCTTGAAAAAGGGCTCAAAAAAGAGGTAAATGCCGAGTTCTATTGCGCGACATCCAGGCCGTGCGCAGTCTACAGGGGAAACCCCTTCATAATTGAGGCTGCCGTTGCCTATGGCGGGCAGCTGCCTGCAGAGGATTCAGTTACAATATTGAGGTTTGCCAACCGCGTGCCCTTACTTTACCAGCAGGGTGCCTGCTCAATGACAGAGTCAATAGCCAAAACAAACTGGAAGGCATACGGGCTTCAGCAGTCCGGAAGTTCCCTACCAACAGGACCTGCAGTAATTCTTGTTCACATGGCATCAGTCTGGGTTCCATTCACTTCTGAGGCAAAAGAGGCGATAGCGCATTATCCCGAGATAATCAAGGAAATCAAGCTTGCCCTGCAGGAATGTGGACGAAAACTCTCAATATACGTGCACAAAAAGCATTTTGCCCGAAAGCAATTGGAGAGAGCAAACCTTTTTGAAGCCTATATTCCGGAAGTTGCTGACTCAATCTCGTTTTTATCAGGAACACCAAAGGCAAAACTGCTTGAGAAGCTGAACTCAACGCTCAAGAAAGATGAGATACAGGCACAGCTTGAAGTTGCTGCGCCGGAAGAATTTGATGAGTCCATGAAGCTGCCAACAAAAGAAGAAGAGCCTGAAGAAGAGCTAAAAAAGAAAAAATGACTGACACAAAAGAAGCAAAAGAGAAGCTTTTCGAGCTTGGACAAAAGCTTGCAAAAGACATAGAGAAAGGCTCAAACCCCAACATAGATGTCCCTGTGAGAAGCCTGAGCAACGTAAGCTTTGACAAAAAAACAAAAACACTCGCTCTCGGCGATAAAAAATCCGTCAGGTTTTTCTTCAACGTAGGGCATGTTAGGAAATTTGTCCAGACTATAGAGGTTGCCAAAGTGGCAAAAATGCTCCTTGAAGCTGGAAAGCACGCAAGCCTGAGGGATGTTTTCTATGTCGCAAAGAGAACGCTTCCTGGCACAAACATAAACCTTGTTGACGAGCAGTCAGAAACAGACAATGCAATTGAAGACCTGGAGCTTGTGACAGAATTGAGCCGCGAGCAGCTGAACATGAACGCAAATAAGATGGGCTCTGTAGCAGGCAATGTGGTTATAGAAGACAAGGGCGATATTATTGACTGGAGTAAATTAGGCTCTGGCGGCTGGAGCATACCAAGCAATGTTGAAGAGATAAAATTCAAGAAAGTAACCGGCAAATACGTGATCTACATGGAAAAGGCAGCTGTTTGGGAAAGGCTGCATGAGGACAAATTCTGGGAAAAGCAAAACTGCATAATAATGTGCTCACAGGGGCAGACCACAAGAGGAGTGAGGCGGCTTCTTCAACGCCTTCACAGCGAGCACAATCTTCCTGTTTTTGTGCTAACTGACTTTGACAGCTACGGTATCTACATTTACTCAGTAATAAAGTTCGGCTCCATCGGGCTTGCCCACATGGCAGAGACCCTGGCAATACCTGATGTAAAATTCCTCGGCATAACCGCTGACGACATCGTCAATTATGACTTGAAAAAGCACTTCATCAAGATGAGGGACGTGGACATCGCAAGGCTGAAGCAGATTGCTGACTACGACTGGTTCAAGAACAACAAAGCCTGGCAGAGGCAGTTCAAGATGATGAAAGACTTCGGCTCAAAGGTGGAAATACAGGCATTGAGCAGCAAGGGCATTACGTTCATTTCTGACACATACCTTCCAGAGAAGATAAGGAAGAAGGACTTCATAGAGTAAATTTATTGTCACTTTTTAGTAGTAAATACCGAAAGATTTAAATAGTTGTTGTATTATCACACCGGCTATGGCAAAAGGTTTTTTCCCCTTCAATAGTACACAAGCTAAAATCGTTATTGGAGGAACTGTTGTAGGACTCTCCTTGCTTTACCTAAACGTCACTGCACATCCTACTCTCTATGGACCCACTGTGCAAGGCAATTTAGGGCAACGGATTGAACTTGTTGCACCAGATTCACAGGAAATTAGTATAACTGCGTTTAAGAGAAAGGAGCATGGACCTTTTGGCACAGTAATATTGGAAGTAGCAGTAGACGAAGGAGCGGCACTCCAGCGACCAACATATCTTGGCAGAGGCGAATATATTCTCAAACTAAACGATTCCAATCCTCCAATGCTTGTGCACCTTAAATTAAACGGTGACACTCTGGAAACGATGATTTCCCAATCACCACCTAAGAACTGAATTGATGAGCTGAAGTCGAAATGGCAAAACTACAAAACTTGATGAGAACACTGGATGATGTAATTGTGGGTGGCAGGAATTTTGGGCCAGGAACACTTGTAGCTGTATCAGACCTTACAGACCTTGATGCAAGAGCTCCTACCGGCGTCAAATGGCTTGACTTTGTCGCAGCAGATTACCGCTGGATTCAGCAGAGAGCACTGACTGAAAAAGCTGTGCGATTGCCAATAAAAGAAGGGGTTGAAGTTTTGCAGGACCCCACTGAAAAGGCATATACCGCAATGAGTATTATTATACCTTCTAAAAAGTCCAAGTTTGGCTTTGTGCCTGTCGTCATGGCCAGGCCTGATGCGCAGTATTTCAAGGACGGCACGCCATATGTTCCTCTGTGGTTTAACTCAACTGCACAGCCAGGTTTTGAAAAAGCTTACCTCAATAACAAAGCCAAGTCTTCGCTTGTGGATGTTATTGCTGAAGAGGCTAGGAAATTAATGAAACCCCTTGCTGGCGAAAACCCATTAATGTTCTCTGACAACCAGAATACCCCTGGAACAAAGGGCTTGCTTGCGCATGGCTGGAAAATGCTCATCAGCGACCTTTCTGTGCCAAGCCTTTCTGCAGAGGGAGCAGCACTTGACGAGAGAGCTATAGGAGTAGACTTGCTATACAGGTCAGACGAAGGGCTTCCGCCATGGGAAAAAGTGCAAGAGCTTGTACAAGAATACCTTGTGCAGGGCTATGAAGTGCCAGGAAATGGCGAGCTGATGAAACAGGCAATGCAAAAAGTTGATGCATTGTTCAAATAATTTTATATTTTTTCTAGAAGATAAAACGGACCTGCTGGGAATTTCATGCAGCAAAGCCACCGTGCGCCCGCAGGCGCCAGTCGGCTTTATGCCGACTTAAGGTAGCCAGACTTTGCTGGCAATTTGAACCCAGGATTTACAGCTTTCTTTTGTTGAACAATAGAAGGCTGTCGCCTTATCCGAACTGGGCCACAGGTCCACAGCCTAATGGACTGCTATTTTCTTTTTAAATGTGTCGCTGCAAAAAGTTTAAAAACAGCCTTACTATCCCAAAATCATGGCAAAAACACTAAAAGGAACACAAACCGAGAAGAATCTTTTGAAGGCATTTGCAGGAGAGGCACAGGCAAGGAACCGTTATACTTACTTCGCAAGCGTTGCAAGAAAAGAGGGCTATGAGCAGATAGCGGGCATATATGAAGAAACTGCTGAGAATGAGAAAGAACATGCAAAGATTTTCTTCAAGTATCTGGAAGGCGGAGATGTTGAAATTACTGCAGCTTACCCAGCAGGAAAAATAGGCACAACCGCTGAAAACCTGCTTGCTGCAGCAGACGGCGAGAGAATGGAATGGGGAACGTTATACCCAAACTTTGCAGCAGCTGCTAGGCTTGAGGGCTTCACAGATATTGCCACATCTTTCACCGAAATCGCAGAAGTCGAGCAGCACCATGAATTCAGGTATAGGAAGCTGCTCGAGAACGTGCAGAACCAAACTGTCTTCAAAAAACCTGCTGTTGTAAAGTGGAAGTGCAGGAACTGCGGCTACATCCACGAAGGACCTGAAGCTCCATTGTCATGCCCGGCATGCAAGCACCCGCAGGCATTCTATGAGCTGCTGGCTGATAACTTTTAAACATCAGAATTCCGCCAGAATGGTGGTAAGTGGGTGGAATTCTGACTGTGCTCAAAAACCACCTTGCTGCATTATTCGACGCAAAATGCCACCAGTCTTCGACTGGTGGTTTTTGACATGCAACCAAAACCGTTAGCTTTTTATTGACTGCTAATTAGCCCTATGTCAGATTGCGCGGGTAGCCAAGCGGCCAAGGCGATCGCCTGCAGAGCGATTATTCGAGGGTTCGAGTCCCTCTCCGCGCTGTCTTTTCTTTTGATAATGATATTAGCAAGTAAAAGTGAACCCACCGCGTAGTAGAGCGATTGCAATTAAGTCAGGAAAAAGGCAATTAGATAAATAATCTAATTATGGCAATTGCTGCAATAATTGCCCAGATAATATTAAGAACGCCTGGTTGGTATACCTTCTTTTTGAGCGAAATATAAACAATCCCTAATGCGCCTGTAAAATTTAGAATTTGATACAAAAATGTTAAAGGAGAAAGAACATTAAAACTTACAAGTGAATATGCTACCATTATCGCACAGGTACCATACCAACCAATTGTTTCATCGATAATTTTTTGTTTCATTTTAAATCATGTGATTAGTGAGGTTTATAAAAATTGCGTAAAAACAACTCTCAAGTGACCTATGCCAACCGCAGTTGAGCAATCAGATGATTGTTCACTCAAAAAGAAAGATTTTTGTCGCTGTCATGTGCCACAGGGGTTCTATGCACTCTCCGCGCTTCCTAAAGCTTTAAATAATAGTTGCAAAATACTTCATGGCAAAATGAGCAAGAAAAGCAAGAACAAGAAGAAGAAGGTCAATGCAAAGCGCGAGCGCTATGCTAAATTCAAGAAGGAGAAGCCTGCAGTGTTGTCTTTAACAATGCCAGAGCTGACCCCTGAGCAGATGAAAGCGAAGCAGGAAGACGAACGAAGAATAGATTTCTTCCTGAGCCACAGCAGGAACCCTCCGACACAGGAGAATAATGAGAGAAGGATGAAGAGCAAAAGATAAGCTCTTTTTCTATTTTTTTGAGTAAGTTTAAATAGTTGCAAACTTGTTTTTATTGCTATGAAAATCTACGTTGACGGTTCTGGCTGGAACGGCAGGAAGTCTGAATACTGCGTTGTTGCAGGAGAGAAGATAATAAGAAAGCAGCTTGCCGAGAAGAAGACCAACAACGAGATGGAGTATGCTGCTCTGCTTGAGGCGTTTGCCATTGCAAAAAAGGGAGACATTATTTTGACTGACAGCCAGCTTGTCCACGGGCAGGTATGCAAAGGCTGGAAGGTGAATTATGAGCACCTGAAGCCATTGGTTGCAAAAGCCAAGAAGCTGCTGGCTGAGAAAAAGCTTGTTCTTGAGTGGATTCCAAGGGAAGAAAACAAGGCAGGGCAAATCCTTGAGAAGCATTAAATTTTTAGTATGCCTGTCTTCTTGATGTATTTTATCGCCTCTCCAACAGAAATAATATCGTAGCCTATCTCGTAGAGCCTTTCCCTGATTACATTTTCAGGCACTCCCTGCTGTAGTTTTATCTTGATGAACTCCACAAGGTCATTGTCGATTACTTATCACCTAGCAGTTGCATGAATTAACTTATTTATCTTATTTTCGG
This sequence comes from Candidatus Woesearchaeota archaeon, assembly GCA_043807015.1. Classification (GTDB taxonomy): domain Archaea; phylum Nanobdellota; class Nanobdellia; order Woesearchaeales; family UBA10216; genus JAZDGJ01. The sequence goes on from JAZDGJ010000036.1 coordinate 28,140, forward strand.
AATTATGTGACCATGTTAATGAAAACCGGATTGATAGCCTGCGCAAAAGCGATTTCCATAATCACTGCAGCTATAACAAAGGCAACGACTCTCCAGAGGTCCTCTTTAAGCACAAAGTAAAGTATAACCAACTGGAACACCCATCCCGAGTATGGCACCACAGAGCACGCATTAATGACAATTGATATCCAGACGTAGATTGAAACTTTTTTTGGCTCTGCCTGAAACATGATGTCAAGTATGTAAATGGTGAATGCATACAGCAGGATTTTAACAGCAACTAAAGCCAGCAGAATGGCAAGAACATTGCCTTTTTTCCCCTCCAAAGCAAATACTGCGGTAAAAAAGAGCACTCCAGCCAGCACTATCAGGTATGGGTGGCGCAGCATATATTCAAGCCGTAGCTGCCATGGCTTTGGCTTTTCAACTATGTGGCTTGTCCGTATTGCATTAAATGCCTCGCCTACAGAAACAACATCAACCCCCTGGCGGTAAAGCTGCTCCTTTATCCTGATTTCAGGAATGCCCCTGTCAAGACTGGCTTTTATGCCATGAACAAGCTTTTCATCTGCGATTGAGATTCACCTTATGCATTGCTTTAGCACTAGTAGTTTATCTTATTTTCGGAATTACAGTGTATGCGAGCACGGCTATTACGCCAAGAACCAGCCAGAAGTATGCAGAATAGCCCTTTACAACTGCCAGCAGAACAAAGTTTACAATGAGCACTACTGCCAATGCAATTGCAAGGGCTTTTTTCATATGGACTGGCCGAGAATTGAACTCGGAGTACATCCCTGCGAAGGATGTGTCATACCGTTAGACCACCAGCCCGTTAAAAGAAGAAAAACAAGAAGCAGTTTTTAAAGCTTTACTCAAAATTCCTTGTGTACTGCACTTGGCTTGCGGTGAGTTTTCTTCCGAGAAGATACCTGTAGTTCCTTGCCACGTTTCTTGCGGTTATCTTCCCGATTATTTTGCCTGAGCTGTCAACAACCGCAAGCCGCCTTATTACCTTTCGGTCCATAAGGTCTGTCGCTTCCAGTATGTCGGCGTCAGCGCTTATTGTTATTACTGGCGAATTCATTATTTCAAAGACATTTATTGCCAGGGAGTCTTTGCAGTTGGCAACAACCTTCTTTACAATGTCCTTTTCTGTCACAATGCCAACTATAGTGCCGTTCCTGGTAACAAGGGCAGAGCTTGTGTGCTTTTCTTCCATCTTCTTGGCAAGCCTGCATACGCTTGTGTCTGCATCAACCTCAAGAAAATCCTGCATTAAATCCCTTACTTTCATCCCATACCACCCCCTCTTCGGATTATGCCTCCAAAATTCTTAACTAACTAGCCATGTAAAGCTTTATTTTGTGCTTGTCAATGTGCCTCTTTGTATAATCTGCCAGAAACAGCTCTTCATCAAAGTCATCTTCCTCCTCCATCGGCTCATGATTCTCCAGAGGCACGAACCTGTAGTCTTTTATCATACGGATATTTGCTATGAAACCGCATATATAAAGTTTGTGAAGCGCAATCATACTGCGCCGAGGCGCCCTCAGTTAAATTTATAAAGAGGCGCCTGATTCTTCTGTCCATGGGAAGAATAAAATCTCAGCCAATCAAGAATATGTCGCTAAAGCTGTTTGCAAAATATCCTGAAAGGTTAACAGAGGATTTTGCAAAGAACAAGGAAGTCGTAAGGGGACTTGTAAACATTCCTTCAAAGAAAATTCTGAACTCTGTTTCAGGCTATGTGACAAGGCTCACCAAGATGGCTAGAAAGAAGTCGATGTAATTCTATTTTTTACCAATAGATTTTACTATTTTTCTTGCTCCCAGTAGAAGCCTCCATTGCCATACGACAGGAATTAGTGCAAATAATAAAAATATTGACAGAAAGTCAATGTTTTGACCTTGCCGTCCCAAGTTTGACAGCAATAGAAGAAATATGAGAACTAATACGGCAGTTGACAAACGAGTATACAGCTGAAATATTTCTCCGTTAATTGGCATTTTTGGCAAGTATCCAAGCATCCAGGAATCTCTGAGCATCCCTGCACAGCAATCATTACATGCAGTCTGCAGATTGATTCCTAAAAAGGCAAGAATATTTAGATTTTCAGCTTTCTTAATGGGCTTGTCACACCTAATGCATTTAATCATGCAGTAATCCGAAATAATAAACTATATTAACGTTTCGCAAGAAGAACAGAAGCAGCCAAAGCTACTTCTTCTCTTCCTTGCCCTTGGCAGGAGCTTCCTTGCCAACTGTGGCAGTGCCAGCTGCTGCTCCAGCTGCAGGTGCAGTTCCTGGAGCAGGCTCTACAGGCAGCAATTCCTCTATCATCTTGGTTGGTATGCCTGCTGCGACGAGCTTTGCCTTTATCTTGCCGCGCTCCTGTCCAGCCATTTCTGAAATAATCTTGTTGGCTGCTGCAAGCAATGTCCCGCGCCTCTTCTCAATTTCTTCTGCCAGGCGCTTCTTCTCCTGTTCAAGCTCCCTGAGCTCTTCTGCGGTAAGCTCTGTTTTCTCAGAAGCTATTTCCTGGGCAAATGCGCCGCTGTTAACGTCCTTTATGGCATCAACTGCAGGCTTGCCTTCAACAAGGATTCCCATTGAATTGCACGTTCCCATGATGACTTTGACGCGCTCCTTCATGGTTTTTCCATGGATTGCGTCTTCCTTCATCTTGGCAATCTTGATTATCTGCTCAATCCTCAGGTCTGCCACTTTATCCTGCAGGGGATTTGAGCTGCCTTTCTCTATGTTTGCCTCTTTCATTATGAGCGCGCTTGCCGGTGGTGTGCCGACAGTGATTGTGAAAGACTTATTTGAAGTATCAACAATTACCTTTACAGGAACCTGCATTCCCTTGAAGACCTCTGTTTTCTTGTTTATTTCAGCGATGACCTGCCCTATGTTGATTCCCAAGGGTCCCAAAGCTGGTCCAAGCGGCGGGGCTGCGCTGGCTTTTCCGCCATCAACAAGTGCTTCAACAGTTTGAGTTGCCATTAATTATGCCTCCTTAACTAAAACTTCCCTTACTTCTTCCACTGCCTGATTGACGGGTATTTCCCTTTCATAGGCTTTTCTCGCGATTTGGTCAATGCTTTCAGTCATTGCAATTGTTTCTTTGGTATGTCTTCCTTCGCCTTTGGGACAAGTTGCTTTTTCTATGAGTGCTGTTAAAGCAGGATGCTCAAGTACTTCCCTGTTTAAGGCAGCTGCATAAGGAAATTGACCATCTCCTATGCGCCAGTCCAATACCTTACCCTGATATTGAACAGACATATTTACTCCTCCTTCTCCTCTGTATCTTCTCCTTCCCTTCTGATGACTTTGATAGCATCCATCCTTAGTGTGATTGGTATTGGGACAGCTGCCTCAAGCAGCTCGACTACAACCTCTTCCTTTGCCTTGTCGACCCTGCTTATCTTTGCCTGCTCGCGCTTAAACGGTCCTGTGATGATCTCCACAATGTCGTTCTGCTTGATGTTCATCTCAACCTTTTTGGTTGTCTCAAGCATGTGCTCAATCTCTGCATACTGGATTTCATTTGGCAAAATGCCGCGAGCATATGGAACCTTGAAAGCTGCCTGCTCTGCGTCATTCCTTGTTTTGGCTTCTACGAATATGTAGCCTCTCATGCCGTGGGGGTGAATAAGCGAATAGACTTCCAGCACAACAGCTTTCTCATTCTTCTTCTGAACATTGGCTGTCACAAAGTCCATTACCTGCTCTTCCCTGTTGGCAGTCGCCCTAAGAGCAAATATGTGGGATTCTTTTTGTTCTTCCATTTTAAGTAAGCTGCTTGATCATCTGCAGTATAAAGCCGATAAGCCCTATCAGCAGTATGCCAACGCCTGATACCTTTACTATTGTCTTGAGCTCAGCATTAGTGGGCTTCCGTGTTATAGTGAGCACCCTTCTGCTTTCTATGATGAAACTTTTAAGCCTACTAAGAAGCTCCATATATAAGGCAGAAAAAGCAGGGGATTTTTAAACGTTGCGGTTTTCAGAACTATCAGCCTCATTGGTCAGTACATATTTGCTATTATGAAAGCTATTGGCTTGAAATTTGACTATTTTTTAGTAGTAAAATAAGTAAGGTTTATAAAGTCCATTCCGCTCACAAGGAATATGACTGTGATTAGCGGAATGAAATTCAATGACTGGGCAGGAGCGATTGTTGCAGATGAGCAGGTCTCTTATGGACTCAGAAAGTCCGGACTTGCAACCAAGCTAACGCCGTTGACGTCTAATGACAATAGCATCTGTGCTGTCTTGGGCGGCACTGGAGCCGCTGATGTGCTCTATGATGCAGCAAAGGAGATTTCTCATGCAGTTAAAAACATGGACCCCAACAAGCCTCTTACCGATGCACAGGGAATGGCTGATTTGGTTTCTTACTTTCTCGGAAGAGTGAAACAGAAGTACATTGACGGCTATCTTTTTGCCAAGTTCAGGTTGCGCGAAATTGACTTTCAGAGTGGCAATCTGACAACTCCTGAAGGTCTCAAGCCCATGGACCCCGCACTTAAGGAGCATTACCAGCAGTTAATTTCCGGTCAGGTAGAGGCTGCCCAGTTTCTAAACAACTCATTTTTGCTTTTAGCAGGAGATAAGAATGGCATTCAATTATACAATACATCAATGTTCATGGCCAATCCCGTTCCAGTTTCAAAACCTTATGAAATAGTTGGTTTAGGAGACACAGCCGACAATGAACTCAATGCCTTTTTTGAAAACATGCCTCGTGAAGAAAGAGCCAATATAGATCAAGTCAAAGGTATAGCTGCTTTGCTAAATGCAACTGATAGAGCCAGCGTAAGGAATCAGGGAGTTGGCGGCACTCCCTTAATTGGAATAATCAAAGACAGTAAATTTTTAATGCCCGGAGAGAACAATTCCAAACTTAGCGTTGAACTTGTCAAAGCTGAAAGGCATGGCTTTCTTTCCCCTCAGTTTGTATATTCAGCCTTGGAGCAGCTTATTTTTGGGAATGGGCAATTTGAAGCAGTTGAGAAGGAAATGTGGCAGGAAGCAAGTAAGCTTGGACAACAAGAGAAGTTGGATCGTCTTCTTAGAGGCTATAAAATGCCTATCGTTCGTAATGTGAACTAGTTTTGGGTCACACGAATTCAATCCCAAGCTCTGCTTCTATTTCCTTCTTCTTGTAGTCGCCTATCCTTCTTCTGGCGCCGAAAATCTGGGCGCTTTTCACGCCTGTGATTATAAGCATTACCCTTATTGTCCTGGTAAGGTCTTCGTAAATCTGGGCTCCCCAGATAAGCCTTGCATTCTCGTCAATTTTCTCAGAAACCGCTGCCACAACCTTGCGGGCTTCCTCAAGTGTCATGTCTGGACCGCCTGCTATGTTAACCAGGGCGCCATTTGCTCCAGAGATATCAACATTGAGCAGGGGGTTGTTAAGGGCTTTCTCAACAGCCTCAGTAGCCCTGTTTTCAGAGTCGCTTTCGCCTACGCCAATAAGGGCAACTCCGCCGCCGCCCATTACAGCGCGTATGTCGGCAAAGTCCAGGTTTATCAGCCCAGCCTTTGTCACCAGCTCAGCTATGCCTTTTACAGCATTAGTCAGTATCTCATCTGCGACCTTGAAAGCAGTCTGCAACGGCAAGTCAGGGGCAAGCTCCAAAAGCTTGTCATTTGGTATGACTATGAGCGTATCCGCAATCTGCTCCAGCTTCTCAAGCCCTGTCAGGGCATTTTCATAGCGCCTGTTGCCTTCCATGCTGAAAGGCAGGGTTACAATAGCAACAGCCAGGGCTCCAAGCTTCTTGGCAGCGTCTGCCACAACAGGAGCGCTTCCAGTTCCAGTGCCTCCACCTAAGCCGCAGGTCACAAAAACCATATCTGCGCCTTGCAAAGCCTGCTTTATGTCATGCTCGCTTTCCTTTGCAGCTTCCTCGCCAATCTTGGGGTCAGACCCTGCTCCCAAGCCCTTTGTGAGCTCCCTTCCTATCAGTATCTTCTTGTCAGCAGTTGTGTAAAGCAAGTCCTGGGCATCTGTGTTGATAGCAATGGTTTCTGCGCCAACTACACCCACCTCAGAAATCCTGTCTATGGTGTTATTTCCCCCGCCTCCACAGCCAACCACCTTGATGGTGGCTCTCTGCTTTGAAAGAAGCTGTTCAAGCTCCTCATCAGCAATATTTGCGGGTTTCTGCTCGCTTACTTCCGGGTTAGAACTGGGAATTATTACGTCTGCCATAAGCCCTCCTTACTTACTCCAATAAAAACCTCCTTAATCACTCCGCAGTGATTTAAATGACACTTCTATTTAAAGTTTGTCATAGAAAAATTTCGCTCGGTGAGTTACTTCTGCTCGGGTTTCTGGGCGGGCTTTTCATTCTTTTCAGGCTTCAAAAAGTCCACGGTTTTGACCTCAGGAATGCTCTTGGTTATCTCTTCCTGCAGCCCCTTTTGGACTTCTGGGGGCAAGTCTGCCATAATTGTGGCTTTGTCTGCCTCCACCTTGGCATCAGCCTTTAAGCCCAGAATCTTGAATAATGCATCAATTTTCTCCTTTGCATCAGTTACCTTCCGCCTTACGATAACATCATACTCAAGTGCCTTTCCGGCAAGGGGATGGTTAAAGTCCACTATAGCCCTGCCGCCGCTTACAGTCCTTATCATGCCAATAAGCCCGTCAATCTCAACCTGCATTCCAGGCATCGGCACAACATCCTGCTGCCTGAACTTGCGTGTGGCAATGAGCTGGATGAACTTTGTGCTTTTCTTGCCAAAGCCCTCCTCTGGCGAGAGCTTCATATTGTAGGTTGTGCCTACTTCCTTGCCTTCCAACTGCTTCTCAACGCAAGGAAGAAGCCAGTTCTTGCCAACCTGTATGATTACAGGGCTTAGATTCTTGCTCTCTATGCCAGCTTTCTTCGCTTCCTCAGGAACAGTAGTGTCAAACACCTCTCCGGTCTCAGCGAGCTTCCCAGTATAATCAACCTCAACAAAATCATCCTTGCTTATTGTATCCATTCAAAACCACTCCTTTTTTTAGTTCTTTCTTCCATAAAATCCAACACCAAATGCGCTTGGTCCAAGGTGTGTTGTGAGCACAAGAGGAAGATCCTCAATTTCGTGATAGCCTACTTTAATGCCTTTGCTTTTTAAGGCATTGCCCACAACTTCATCCAATTCATTTGCCCCTATGACATCGCCAGTGTTGCAGACTCCGTAATCAACAATTCTCAAGCCCCTGTCATAGTAATCCTGTGCTAGTTCTTTCGTGTGCTGTTCAATTGCAGCTATTGCTTGGCCAAGCGACCTTGGTTTTCTAGTTATTGCTTGCAGGTCGTATATCTGGCTGCCTTTTTCATCTTTTTTAACAATGGATATTACAGGACGAATTTTTAATAGTATGCCAATCAGGTTTTCCATGTTGCTGATTCTGCCGCCGGCGTGGAGAAAGCGCAGTGTCTTTGGCACGGCAAATATTGTGGAATTGCCCTTCAGGCTGTTTGCATATTTCACGGTATCTTCAAATGAGTGTGATTCAGAGTGTTTTTTTGCGTCCGCGGCCATGAAACCAATTCCAGGGCCTATTGTGCAGCTGTCAATAACCTCAATCTTATCTCCCATCAGGTGGATATTTTTGGCGGCCAGTGCGTTGTTGTAGGTTGCGCTTTTGCTGCTCATGAGACAGAACAGGATGATTTTTTCTGCACCCTTCTCGAAGGCCTCGTCAAAAACCTGAGTTACATCTTTTATATTTGGAGCAGATGTTGTTGGCAGGGCGTCTTTTTTGCCAAGCCTTTCCAAATATTCATAGAACTTTGCAGGCACAATGTCAAGGTCATTTTTAACTCCACTAAACTCAGGTGTTTTGCTGCTTTTAGGGAATACGACACTAAGTTGTAACACGCTCAATCCATATTTAAGATACAATTCCCTTGGAAATCCAGACGTGCTGTCTGCAATTATCTCAATTCCGCCCATCATCTGCCAAGAACTTGTGTTCATTTAAAAAATTTATTGCAAAGGTTTAATAATGGCGCCCTGATACAGGCGCTTATGGACTGGGAAATAACCGGGTATTTCGCATCTGTAATCACTGTCGCAAGCTTTATACCCCAGCTTTGGAAGGGCTTCAGGTCAAAAAGCCTTAGTGATCTTTCATACCTTTGGCCTGGTTTGCTCGTCATATCTTCCTCTCTTTGGACTGCCTACGGGTTTGCACTGCACTCCTATCCGATATGGGTGTCAAACATTTTGCTCGTTATCATGAATTTGATGCTGATAATTATGAAATATTTATATTCAAGAAAGTAGTCAGCTTCTTCCCAAATACCTTTCAAGCGCAGGCAAGTAAATCATCACATCGCTCTTCTCTCCTTTTGGCAGGTTTAAAGCCACTGCTGCGCAGGAGAGTATTTCAATTAAATCATGTGCTGATTCTGAAAGGAACTGCAAAAATCTGTGTTCTTCGCAGGTCTTCCATAGCCAGGATGCTGCGCTTCGGTATGACCCGCTTGCTGAATTACCTGCTTCCACTCTATAACCGCCTGGCAGGAAAAGCCCGCGAAAAAGCCAGACATCTCCTTGATGGAGATTTTTGAGCACAGTATCAAAGTGATATTCTCCTGTCAAAGCCGCGAATTTAGCCCGCTGCGTATGATAACGCGAATCCATTGCACCCTGAAAAGTAAAGGCGCCCATCAGCACAGTCAGGTAATCCCTAAGCAGCTCCACGTCCGCTGCTTCCTGCAGCTTTTCAGCAAGCCCGCTTTCACGGATACCTTGATTGACAGCATTTTCAAAGAAAGAGTAAGGCTGTTTTACTGCAATAACCCCTTCTGAACCCATGCCCGTTCAGAGTTCGCTGCTATTTTATATTTTTTATTGTTTTTTATTTGATATATTCAGTCAAACCGCTTCTTTGCAGGCAGAATGTTCCTTGCTGCGCTGGCTTTGTTGGCGTCCCAGACAAGTATTTTTTCAATGAGCCTGTTTGCAGCTTCCTCTTGCTTAATTCCTGTGGTGTCAATCACGTAGTCGTAGTTTGACTCGTCAAAGGGGTTTAAGCCATAGTGCTTCTTGTATCTCAATACTTCAGACTGGTGCCTTTTCTGCAGGCTTTTCAAAGTTTCGTCAACGCTTGTGTTTTCCTTTTCCTCTGCCCTTTTGGCTTCAAAAACCCTTTTGGCAGCTTCCTCATCGCTGACTTTTACAAAAACCTTGAAAGCTCTTTTCAGGAAATGGTATCCCAGCCTTGAGTCAAGCACGTAATTATCTTCTTTTATTGCCAGGTCTGCCTGCGCATTGTCAAGCATGGCATCAATCCTTTTGTCCTTCTCGGCATGGGCGCTCAGCTCAAGGAGCGAGAGGTTGTTCTTTTTTGCTATTTCCCTCATCAGGCTGCCGATTGAAAAATACTTCAGCTTAAGCTTTTCAGCCACCATCTTGGCAAGGGTGCTTTTTCCGCTTCCCGGCAATCCAGATATTGCGATTATCATTCTTCCTCCATCATTATTTCAACTATTTTTCCGTAAGCAGGCCTTGTGATGAATACGCCAACAGTTACGCCTATTATTGTGGTGAGGGCAAAGCCCCTGAACAAGCCTGCTCCAGCAAAGAAAAGGGGTATCATTGCCACAAGTATGGCAAAGTAGGCGCCCATTATTATAAAGAAGGCATTCTTGATTTTGGCAGCCCATGAATAGACTCTTTCTTTGTGCCCTCTGAGCGTTTCGTCCATTATTATAATCTGGTCGTTTACGCCTGTGCCTACAGCGGCAATTATTCCTGCAATTGCTGAAAGGTCAATGTTCCATTTGATGAGTGCGGCAGCGCCCAGCATTATGATAATCTCTGCAAGGCTTATCAGGACGATTGGCAGGGTTATCTTTGCCTTTCTGTAAATGAGCATGATGAACAGCGAGATTATGGCAAATGCAACTACTGCTATCAGAAACGCGTTGTTTATGAACTTACTGCCAAAAACAGGCGATATGAAGTCTGTCTTGGCAATGCTCAGCTTCACAGGCAGGGAGCCTGTTATAAGAATTGTCTGTAGGCGCTTCATCTCGGAAATTGCATTTGCAACCGCAAGGTCCTGAGTTGCGCCAGAGCCGCTTCCTGAAATCGCAATATCGGTTGACGGCTGCTTCTTAAGCTCTGCTCCTATCCTTAAGGTGTCAACAAGCTTGTCATCAAGATACAGGTCAAGGTTCTTGCTTGTATACTGGCTGCCGCCTTCGCTGACAGTCGGCAGGTCCTTGATTTCATTCCACTGCTTGTTTGCCGCTTCCTGGCTTAATGTTATGGAGAACCTGAACCTGCAGACAATCCCGCCTTCAGTGGCAGCAGCGCAGCCATAGCTCGGGTCAATTCCTGAGCACGTTGCGCTTCTGCAGACATCCACAATGTCCTTTCCGCCCCTGAAAACAACCTCGTCGCCAACCTTTGCCTCAAATTTTCCCTGCTGTCCAATCAGGCTTTTCACCTCTTCCTCATTGACGCCAGCAACTTCCACAAGGACATAGCTGTTGCCTGAAAGGTCAGTTGCCTGCCTGACCACAATATCGCTCAGGCCGAAAACATTTAGGCGCTGCTTCATTCCCTCAATAAGGATGCCCATGTCTGCTTCTGAAAGCTTCTTCTCAGGCTGGAGAAGCACCCTTGTGCCGCCCTGCAGGTCAAGCCCCTTGACAATGTTTGTCGTTGCGGGCTTTGCAATCTTTAAGCCGATATCCTCAGAGCCAATTACTGTTGAAATGGTTTTATTGGCAAGAACAGTCTGGTTTACAGTCTCGTTTATCTCCACAACGCTTCCATTTACAGTGACGTTAACAGGCACTTCAACTTTTACTGTCTTATTGACAAGCTCAGGAAGAACTGTAATGTTCAGCAGGGGCTTTACGGTAAGCTTGTAGAACGCCTTTGAGGTCGTAACGGTTATTGTGCTGTTGGGCTCAAGGTCCTTTACTGCATCATAGTATGCCTGCTCATTGATAATCTTCATGTTGTTAATCTCAAGAATTCTCTCCCTTGCCGTGGGCGCTTCTAGAGGGGTAGGTCCTCTCATGTTTGCAATATCTGCTGAGCTGTTCCTCTCAACGCTCCTTATGGCAACGCCATCTACCCAGGGCCAGGGGTGTATTGCATAGATAGCAACAATTAGGGATACTAAAGCAAGAATCACCTTCCAGTTTTTGAAAATCTTTGATGCCTTGCTCATACCTGCTTGCGCTCCATATACCACCTTAGGGTTCCTGCGTTGGTAATCCACGTGTGGAAAATATCAAACAATAATCCGACCATCAGCACCAGCATTATCTGCCTGATTACATCAGACTGCCCAATCAAAAGACCTGTTATGACTGCAATCAAGGCGGTGATAGTCATGGTGAGCCCTGTTTTTCCAGCACCCCAAACCCTTTCAAAGACAGTTCCCTCAGTGCTTTTCAGAACCCTTGTTGTAAGAAGAATGTCAGTATCAACAGAATAACCTATCAGCATTAGGAATGCTGCTATCCCTGCAGTTGATATGTGCACATCAAGCAGTATCATTGCTGCAAATGCGCAAACGATGTCAGCAAACACAGCCCAGATTACAAGTATTGAAGGGACAAAATTCCTGAAGTAAATGAAAACCACAATTGACATGGCAATGAAAGCAAGGAGAAGGGCAGTCATTGCCTCTCTCATAAAGTTCTTTCCCAGGGAAGAGCCCATTGTCTGGATAGCATAGTCATCTTTATTCAAAGCGCCAATCTTGTTCTCTATCTCAGCGAGAAGAGAGTTAATTTCAGAATCCTCAGTAACACCCGCCTCAACAATCACTCCGCCGCCAGTCTGCCCCACAGACCTGACAGTAACATCGTATGCTGGCAGCTTATCTCTTAAGTAGCTTTCCAGCGAAGCTAAATCAACATTCTGCGCCTGGCTTATTGTTATCGTAACTCCTCCTTTGAGAGAAACATCCTTCTTGAAAAACTCGCCAGTATTAGCGTAATGGATTGCTATAACAGCAAACGAGGCAACGATTAGAATAAGAGGCAGGACAAGCAGCTGCTTGTAATACTTGAAATAAATTCCCTTCAAGCCCTTATATGATTCTCCTTCAGACATTAGAAGGCAGGAAAAACGAGCCGTTAATAAAGGTTTCGCTGCCCACCGACCCGTGGGCGAAGGGTAAGCGGGCGTAAAGCTGACCAGTGCGCCTGCTGGCGCCTATGGAACTTTTACCTGCCCCTCTTTGCAAATGCCGCTAATTAAGAGTAATTCTACTTGAATTTATAAACCAATATATTTCCGGTAAAAGAGTAAGTGCTGGTAAGCTTTTTTCTTTCATTCAGATAATCGAAAAGGCTATTTGTCTTATCATACAGCTCGCTTTTCACACTTACAAGCCAGAGGGAGTAATTTAAGAAGTCCTTGAGGTTTTTTTGCTGGGCTGCGGTAATAGAAGTTGTATTATCACAGCATTGCTCCGTGAATGAAATGACCCTGTCTTTCTCATAAAGGCAGTCAAACTCATTTCCCGCTTTAAAGCAATCATTGTCATAATAGAAGGCGAAAGGATCCTGCTGGTAAAAAGGATCTATTGCAATAATATCCTCTTTCCCAACATTTGCCTTCATGAACTGAGAAAGTCCTCTCCAGTCCGCCTTGTCAAGGCTTGCTGACTGGCTAACCAGAAGCAGAATTGATGCAACGATTATTGCAAGAATGCAGCCTATTTTGATGTATGTGCTTTTCAACCGGAATATACTCCAGGCAACCAGCAGATATAACGCAGGCAGTGTAAACAGAAAATATCTCACATGAAAAAGGGGGATGACAATTTGTGAGGCTATGAACATACCTATTATTGGGAAAAGGAGCCACAGGATTAATAAAAGTTGTTCTGACTTGTATTTCGGTTTGGCTGCTAAAACACCTAAGACAATTACGATTACAAAGAGCGTCAACAAAAAAGCGTTTCCTGCAAAATCATAAAAAATATTGAAAATATCAACTACGCTCGGGGTTATTATCCAAGCAAGGTTTTCCATATGCCTTGTTTGATATATCAGCACAAACAGCCATGGCGCAAAAGACAGCGCGAGTAGTGCTTGCATTACCATCCATCTGAGTTTGCGGTAATTATTAGCAAAGTAATGCAAATTCTGTATTGCGATAATTAGGACTGCAAAAAGGTGGGTATATAGCATCAGCAGGCTTGATAAAAAATAAAGCAGTCCATGCTTAAGGCTCTGTTTCTCAGAAAACAAGAGATAGGAATAAACTGAAAGAAGCGAAAGGAAAAGGAAGAGGCTATAAAGCCGGCTTTCCTGGGAATAATAAACACCTATTTTTGACAGGGCGAGAAAAATCGAGGCAATTAAGCCGACTTTGCTATTGAACATTTTTCTTCCAACCAGGAATATCATGAATACTGACGCGATGCCGAAAATGGCAGACAGCATTCTGGAGCTGGTTTCAGATGTTCCAAACAAATGGACCCAACCCCAAAGAATAGAAATGTAAACCGGAAGATGGTTATCCACTTTTATCAGGGAAATTGCATCAGAATATGAGCCTTGGCTCTGGCGGATGCTTATTGCCTCATCCAGCCAATAGGGCTCCTTGCCTATATCACAAACCCTGACAATTGTAGCAAGAAGAAGCGTAGTTACGAGAATTAATGTGACTAAGTTGCTTTTGGGCTTTGACATAATCAGCTTTTCTTTCTCTCAATCGCCGCCTTAATAAGCCCGTAGAAAAGGGGCGATGGCGCTTCAAGCTTTGACCTGTATTCTGGGTGCGCCTGCGTTGCAACAAAGTACGGATGAACGTCTTCAGGAAGCTCTATGAACTCAGCAAGCTTGCCGTTCCTGCTGCTGCCTGATATCACAAGCCCGTTCTTCTCAAGAATCTTGTGGTAATCGGGATTTACTTCATAGCGGTGCCTGTGCCTTTCCTCGCAGGTTGCACTGTTGTATAGCTTCTGCACAATGCTTCCCTTGAGAAGCTCTGCCTTCTGCAGACCAAGCCGCATTGTGCCGCCAAGCTCCTTTACTTCTTTCTGCTCAGGAAGAATCATCACTACAGGATCTTTTGTGTGGGGATTGATTTCTGTTGAGTTTGCATCCTTCAAACCGCAGCAGTTCCTTGCATATTCAATCACCGCAAGCTGGAGCCCGAAGCACAAGCCCAGGAATGGAATCTTGTTGCACCTTACATACTCTATGACCTGAATTTTGCCTTCTGCGCCCCTTTCTCCAAAGCCAATAGGAACAATAACTGCATCCTTGTCGCAGAGGCACTCCTCAACCTTTCTTTTTCCCTCCTCAAAGTCAGTTGTCTCAATGAATTCTATTACAGGCTTTACCTCAAGGTTTGCACAGGCGTGCCTTATTGCCTCAATGAGGCTTGCATAGGAGTCGTTCAATGCAGTGTATTTGCCGCAGATCGCAATTTTAATCTCTCGGCGCGAGTTCTTCATCTTCTCCACGAGCTCTCTCCATTCCTTGAAGTCTTTCTTTGGCTCAAATCCAAAGCTCTTGCCGATTATGTTGAGCATGCCCTCCTCTTCAAAGAGCATCGGTATTTCATAGATGTTGTCAACATCCTTTCCGCTGATTACAGCCTCTTCCGGCACATCGCAGAAAAGTGAAAGCTTCTGCTTTGCCTTCTTAAGGAGCTTCTGCTCGCTCCTGCCAATTATTATGTCAGGCACTATGCCCAATGAGCGCAATGTTTCTACGTCCCTTTGTGCAGGCTTGGTCTTCTGCTCGCCAACAGACTTGACAAAAGGAACATAGGTGAGGTGCACATAAAGTATGTTCTCCTGGCCCACGTCTTTTTTCAGCTGCCTTGCTGCTTCCACAAACCATGAATTCTCTATGTCGCCAATAGTGCCCCCAATTTCTATGGTGACTATGTCTGCCTTCTCATTCCTTGCGATTTCCTTCCATCTCTTCTTAATCTCATTAGTAACATGGGGAATTACCTGAACTGTGCCGCCAAGAAAGTCGCCCTTCCTCTCATTCTGGATTACAGAGTAATATACATTTCCCGTTGTAAGGTTCCACTCGCGCTTGCAGCTTATCCCCAAAAAGCGCTCGTAGTGCCCGAAGTCCATGTCAACCTCGCCGCCGTCATCAAGCACAAACACCTCGCCGTGCTCAAAAGGGTTCATAGTGCCGGGGTCAACATTAAGATAGCCGTCGCATTTTATCGGAACAACCTTGAAATCCCTAGAAAGCAGCTTTCCGATGCTCGCAGTCGAGATGCCCTTGCCTAGCCCAGAAACAACTCCTCCTGTTACGATAATCCACTTGGCAGGCATAATTAAGACAATTCAAGCAAATATTTAAGCTTTTCTAATCAGCAGCCCAAGTCTTGTCTAGCTCGATTCTGAGAAATCAGCTGTTGATACCTCCTTCATAATCTCCAACTCCTCCTGAAGCTGTCTTGCAATATCTTCAAGTTCCTGAGTTTTTGAATCTGCGGAAGCCATTAGCTCTTTTAGGTGGTTATTTGAGACATCGGACAAACCCACATTTCTTATCTTCCCTGGAGAGCGATTGGCATTGGTGTCACTTATCCTTTGAATGTATCCGGCAAGAGCGCTAAATAGATCCGGTCCACGGGGAACGCTCTCAATCTTTTGCCTGCCCCGCTCATATATTGTTGCCCTGTCTGAGCCGTCAGGTATGTAGCAAAAAACATTATGATGTGCGTTGCCTGTACTTCCAGAAACAGTAAATGAAACCTGGTAAAGCGCTGCCATGAGAATCGGTTGTGTTGCGTTAGCGGGAGGTGACTTTGGTGGTGCGGAAAGGGAGGTATTCTTGACTGTCTATACGTTTTTCTTATTTTTTAATCATTTTTTCTGGCTCTAATTTCCACTCATATTTCGGGTCTGGAACAAATACCATTGTTGCCGCCGATATTCGCCAAGCATCAGAGACCATATCCATCCCATTTTCTTCAATTACTTCGACAAGCCACCCACCAAGAACTTGAAGTCGTGAAGTGGTGTTATTTATTCTTTCCCAGATTCTCGGAAATTCCATTTTATCAGCCTCCTTCTATGAGTCATATTGCTTTTATTTCTTTAACATCTAACAAAACGTTCCTGACCTTGTCTTCTGCCTTATTTTTCGTCCAAAGATAAGGCGCATAGCCCTTTGCAGCTTCCTCATTCACCCTAGCTGAAACTACTTTACATTCCTGCTTATAGGCTTTGATTCTTGCAACCCTCAGGTGATTATAGACGCTCTGAGGGCTTCCTTCATCAATTCGAGCTGGTAAATGCACATCAGGATAGTTTTTGATAGCGCCCAGCCTGTAAGCGCCATAGTCAGGCGTATTATACCATCGGAGGTTCTCCTTCTTGAGTATTCCACCGCCCCAAATTACGCCACTTGTTGTATCAATGCCATAGGCGTGAGTAAGCAAATCCGTTACTGGTGTAACTTCAGCAGACGATTTTACAGATGTCGGTGCATTGAGCACATGAAAAGTATATTGTTTTTCAGTTGGCACTTCTCCTCTCTTTATTTTGAGGTGCTCCCTAATGGCTCTGACCGCCGTTCTTATATGCGCACGAGGTATAGGAGAAGCACAGAAGTCCATAGCGAAATGCCGTATCCCTCTTTTCACATACTCCTTCACTATAGCATTAATAAGGTCAAGGTTTTCTGTCTTTGGGATAGTCCCGATAATCTCTTTGTCTGCCTTAAAGGTTTTTATTTCGTTTTCTGTTCTTTCGAGTATGCGGTCAAAGACGCTTTTTTGCTCTATCTCATTAGGTAGCGGGACAAGAACACCGCTGGCATTGAGGTCAAGCTGAAGCCCCACAAGTGCCGATGCTTGAAGGTCATTAAGCTGAGTTACACGATTCACACTACCATTTTCTGTTTCATAATAGTTTGAGATACGTGTGTAAGCAAGGTTTAGGTGGTGTTTTGTCATCTTTGCCTGAAGGCGAGCAAAGAGGGCGTCTGTAACCGCAGCCTTCGTGCCGACCCCTGAGAAGGTTTGATAACTCAAATTTTCTGCTGAGATTACCATTATCCCATTTGAAACATCATCTTCGGCAGAGGATAGTGCTGCATAATCGCTGTGAGTTAAAGCGTGCTGTAGAAGATTAGCTTTTTTCCCTGAAAGTTCCATTGTTCCTGTATGCGCAAGAGTTTCGTTTTTGTCTGAAGATGTCCATTCGACGGTCATATTTTCACCTCGATGTTTGGAAGAAGGCGAAGTATAAATAACTTTCGGTTTAGCGTTTCAGAAGTTGTAGAACTGCGGTTTCTATGAGCTTTCCTACGCTCATCTCCTTCTCGAGAGCGTATTTCTTTGCCTCTTTCCATATTGTTGGGTCAATCCTAATTGATACAGTTTTGCGTTCCATTTTGAGTGTAATATTGTAATAATTATTACATGCCTTTTGTGTAATAGGCATGTAATAATGTAATAATTATTACTTCTGCTTCTTGCTTTCTCTTGGTTTATTCCAATATGGCGACTTACATTTCGGGCATACTGTTGGTTCTTCATTTTTCTTGCGCCGTTGCCATTCATGGCTGCAACGCTCGCATCGATACCCTTCAACTGTGAGCTTTATTTTTGCCATACGACCTTGTAAGTCATACTACTATTTAAACTTTATTAGTATCTGGTATATAATTATTCAGTATATTCTTTACTACCGAAACATTTATATATTAGACTTACTTACCACGTAATATACTTAATAAGTAAGGAGATGGTCGAAATGAATTATACAAACGGGAAAAATGCGTCTGAAAAAGCGCGTGAGGTTAGGGGTTATGCAATCATTAGCAAGGGCGATACGCCCAAGCAAGTAGGCAAGAACGCCTTTACTATTCCTTCACAGCAGGGCAACGGAAGCTACACCGTAACGGTAGGCAATAAGGAAACCTGCACGTGCCCTGACTTCGTGGCAAGGCAGTTGCCTTGTAAGCACATTCACGCTGTCAGGTTCTTCCTTGAATTCAACAACAAGGTCAAAACCGAGAATAAGGGCATAGTGGCTGATAAGCAGGCGTGCCCTTACTGCCACAGCCAAAACACAATAGGGTGGGGCAAAAGACACACTGCAACAGGACAGAAGCAAAGATACAAGTGCTCTGATTGTAAGAGGCGTTTTATTGAGAATAAGGATTTTGAACGCTATAAAGGAAACAGCAAGACCACTACGCTGATTCTTGACCTCTACTTCAAGGGCATCTCCCTCAGAGGTATTAAAGACCATCTCAGTCAGTTTTACGGCTTTTCCCTGCACCACAGCAACATTCTAAGAAGAATACAGAAGTTCAGCGTGGTGATAGAGGAATACGTTAAGACACTTAAACCTGAGGTGTCGCAGGTTTGGAATCATGACGAAATGAAAATTCAAGCTGGCGGTAAGTGGCAGTGGCTATGGAACATCATGGACAAAGAAACTAAATACCTAATTACAACTCAGGTTAGCTTTAACGCTATGACAAGGAACAGCGACCACTTCTTTGCTCAGGCAAAAGAGCAGGCAAAGATAGAGCCAAAATACCTGATAACCGACGGCAGATTCTCATTAAGTAGAAGCATTAAGCGAGAGATGCCAACAACAAGCCACGTAATGCTTACTTCTCTGACTGAGAAGAGGCAGAATAACCAAAACATAGAACGCCTTAACGGAACGGTCAGGGACAGGATTAAGCCCATGCGTGGCTTCGGAAATGCTGAAACCGCAGAGGTAATGACAAACGCTTTCAGAAACTACTATAATTTCATAAAGCCACACAACAGCTTAGGAGGACTAACGCCTGCTCAGGTAGCAGGCATAGGCGTAGAAGGAAGCGAAAACAAGTGGTCAGAATTGCTTAAAAGGAGCTTCGCCATAAGAATTTAAGCTAAAAACCTTATAATTGTGTAAATAACTTTTACAGAATAGAAAAGTTTAAATACTTCTATTCTAATTCTAGTTATTAATTAATAATTAGTTAGTAATTAATAGTTAATAACTGATGGTAAACTACGATGTTGCGATGCCAACGCTACCGTCGGCATCCAACAAAGGACCCACTTCACCGCTTGGTCAAAATGAACCCACCATTCGCTAACCGCTTAACCCTCCCCGCCCGTTCAGCTTCTTTGAAGGTCTCGCGTATAGCTTTCAGGGTTACATCGGAATCCCGTATTTGCTCTGGGAGATGCATTGCTACATCTTCTTCAAACACGGCTTTTCCGCCTTTGAGCCACGCTGAGTAAAGCAGGTCGAAGACTAATGTATGTAACGGGGTCAAATTCAACACCTCCGTTGTGTTTCTTCGCCTGCTACTTCGCAGGTCGGCATAAACGTAAGGTAACATATATTTAAAGGTTGTGGTTGTGTAAAGAAAATTTACATTGGAACTTGGTGATGAAAAATGGAACAGGAAAACTGGAGAACTGGCGATACTAGCTTCACGGGAATACTTGGAGATTCTCCTACTGTAAAATTGTGGGAGTTTCTGCTAATAGGCAGGAATTATGAATACCATGTTAAAGACCTTGCTAGAGGTGCTAATATAAGCCGACCAACTTGTTATGTGGAATTAAGAAAATTCTTGAAAAAAGGTCTAGTTGCAAAGGGAGGAAAATCCAGAGGCAAACAGCTCTATAAGCTAAATCAAGAATCCCCTGCGGTTAAAGCAATATTGGATGCCTTTAATTATATTCTTTATAAAGCAAAATAGCTTTTGCCCCCCTTAACGCACCAAAAAGGTCAGAATAAGCTAAAACCCCCTACCTCGCAACACAACC
>JAZDGJ010000037.1:0-6342 GCA_043807015.1 Candidatus Woesearchaeota archaeon
CAGCCGTAAGGATTGTCCACAGGCGTAGTCATCCTTTCAAAGGAAATCTGCCCGATTTTCATCTTGTAATACAGCGTGATAGGTATTGGCGAGACATTGCTTAACTCCAAAGTCAGGTTTCCTTCCCAGCCGGGGTCCACAAATCCTGCGGTGCTGTGGATAAGCAGCCCTAATCTGCCTAGGGAGCTTTTTCCTTCAATCCTCACTGCAAGGTCATTCGGCAGCTTGAGCCATTCAAGCGTGCTGCCAAGCACGAACTCGCCCGGATGCAAGACAAAAGGCTCATCTTCCTTGATAATCATTTCCTTCATCAAGCCTTCCATCTTCTTCCTTACATCAATAAGAGCATACTTTGTCTTGTCAAAAAGAAGGAATTTGTTGTCAAGATGGACATCAATGCTTGAGGGCTGTATGCATTCTGGAAAGAAAGGCTCAATGACTATTGTCTTCTTTGCAATTTCTTCCTTTATTGATCTATCGCTTAGCAGCATAGGTTAAGACCGTCTCTATTTTTTTATAAAGCTTTTCCTTAGTTGAGTCATTGATGATTGTAAAATCAGCCATTTTCATGCACTCTGAAAGGTTCTGCTCGCTGCCTTTGCCTTTCATTTCCTGCTCCTGCTTTTGCCTGAAGTCTGCAAGAGTTTCTCCATCTCCAATCCTGCCGCGCTCTTTGGCGCGCTGAAATCTAAGCTCTATCGGCGCATCAACTGCTATGAGGAAGAAGCCTTTTCTCTTTCTCAGCGCATTAGCCTCTCCAGGGTTCCTGACGCTGTCCACAACTGCTTTGCTGCCTGCCTTTTTGAGGACAAGCTCTGCAAGGCAGCCAAGCCCCTTTTCTTTCCTCAGCCTTACGCCTTTCTTTATCATGTTCTCCCTGGTTGCAGGAATGCCCTCTTTTGCCATTATTTCCCTTATCTCGTCGGAAAGCGAGTAATACACAAAACCTTTCTTAACAAGGTAAGCTGCCACTTCGCCCTTTCCTGCAGAATTTGTGCCAGTAAGACCTATGAGCATAGGGGCAGGCTTTTCCGGGTTTTTATATAGTTTGCCATAACATTTAAATGGGGTTCTTGATTCACCTTTAGGGCTTATGAAGCTTGCGCAACTTGTTGAGGCTACTTTCAGGCAGGCTGTTGCCGCTGAGAGGAATGCAGGATTTGGGTTATCCAGCGGATTCGAGCTCCTTGACAATGTTAAAGACATGTCCAAGCCTCGCAGGAAATGTAAGGGGCAGAGGAAATCTGTTTGGGGCGAAAGTGCAGAAAAAATGTTTCAGAGACATGCACTTGAAAGCACCGAGGCACTTGTCTCAGAGAATTTTAATGCCCAGTTAAAGCTTTATGCCGAACTGAAAAAGCTTCCCTTTCAACATCTGGATAGTGTAGCTGAAGAAGATTACTTTTCAGCCCTCTCTCTATACCTGCTTCATAATGACCTTTCAGACTTATTGCACTCCTCCGCAGAAGACAGAATATTGCATAGGGGACGGAAAAACTTTAGGAAGCGGGAGGTCTGGCTTCAGAATCGGGAAATGTTCCTAAACTATGAAAATTCCCGCCTATTCCTGCATTTAGTGCCTTACATTGCAGCCGGCTCCAAGGGTTTTCTGATTCCTGTTCAAGCACAAAGTCTTCCTTCCCTGCTTGAAGCTGCAGTTAGAGCCAGCAAGTGTAATGCTACGCAGACGACTTTTTGTGACTGCAATGGCGCTGAAACATTGATGTCTGACGAGTATTTTGCCCTGCTGCAGCTTGTCAAGAATGCAGGAAGATTCCTCCCTGAAAACGGCTACATTAAAGTAAGTGTAACTGAAAATGACCACAGCCATGTTCTCGCCGTTGAGGACAACGGCACAGGGATACCAGAAGACAAACTGCCGCGTATATTCTTCGGCTACAGCACAAGAGACAGAGGTGGAGTTGGATTGCAATTTGTGCACAGGATTGCTGAGTTAAGGAATGGCGTTATAGAGGTCGTCTCAACACAAACTGGCAAGGAAACATTCAAGTATTCGCCACAGACATCCAAGGTTGAGAGAATAGCAGAGAACAAGCCGCAAGGAACAACTTTTATGCTTCACCTGCCGAAGCTTAGCTAATCACAAGCTTTTTTAACCTCGTCTAATATCCTTTTGCTATGAAGGGGAAGCTTGTAATGGTTGATGGCTTGGATGGCTCTGGCAAGGGCGTAGTGGTTGATGCCATAGCCGAGTGGTGCGCTGAGTCAGGCAAAAGAATCCTTGACTTAAGAAAATACTGCATTGAGAAGAACACTTTCCCGCAGCCAGGAGAGCTTGGTAACTACGATATCATAATCTCTTCAGAGCCCTCATTCTGCTACATCGGCAAAGCAATAAGGGAGGAGCTTGTCAGGGCAGACGGCAGGAGATACTCTGCCATGTCACTGGCTAACGCTTTCGCGCTGGACAGGGAAATACTTTATAAGAGGGTGCTTCTTCCGGCGTTGCAGCTTGGAATCAATGTCTTCCAGGAAAGGGGAGTTGTTTCTTCACTGGTTTACCAGCCTGTTCAGGAGCGCATCCAGCTCAGCGAGCTTTTAAGGATGCCTGGCAACAAGCTGGCAATTGACAATGCACCAAGCCTGCTGCTGATTACCACAGTAAGCCCTGAGACTGTTGTGAAAAGATTAGGTGCTCGCGATAAGAAAGACAACTCTATTTTTGACACGCTATCATTCCAGAGAAAGATAGACGAGCGCTACCGCTCGGACTGGCTCAGGCACCTCTTTGAAAATTCAGGCTCAAAAGTTGTATACCTTGATACAGACGAGCCAAAGACTGTTGAAGAGACAAAAACTGCGGCTTTGGAAATCGTGAAGAAATTCCTTGAGAACCACTAATCTTCCTTCTCTTTTTCTTCTTCCTCAACACCCATAATCTCTGAAAGCGTCCTGTTCCTCTTGATGGTGTTGTAGCTTATCATTTTTCCTCTTTTCTTGAAATTTTTTCTGATTCGCCACTATTTAAATTATATCGGGATTGAAAGTATATTTTTGAAAGCTTCATTGGTCAGCAGGCAGTAGTGAAACGCTGTCCTTATGAGAAAATGATGCTGCTAATTTTCTATAACTAATCGCTTCTTTCTATCAACAGCCCTGCCCATTGCTTCGGCGATAAGGGCTTTCTCCAGCGCCATTATCCTTTGCGCCACAGGATTCCTGGCATTTAACGTGTAAAGCTTTGTTTTTCCAAAGCGCCTTGTCACTTTCACGATTTCATGCTTTTCTATTTCATTCCAGTAGTTGAACAATGATGCCCTTGATATCTCAGCGCCTTTTGCTATATCTGATTTGCTGAAATCCATGCCTTTGTTCTCCAAAAGGAAGTCTATAATTTTGAATACAGGCATCTCGCCAGTTAAACTCAGCAGCAACGATTTTCCCTCCATGTGCCATCAATACTATAGAAAAATATAAATTTTGTCTTTGAAAGTCTATTCAGGTGGACTTTTGATCACGAATCATTTTTCCATGAACTCGCTCAATTTTGCAACGGTGTGCCCAATCACATCGCCGGAAATGCAGTCAATCCTTATGTTGATTGTCTTGTAGTCTGCGGTTATGAAAGTGATGTTCCACACCTGCTTTCCGCCCAAAACCTGCAGTGCGAATATTGTCCTCACGAGGCGCTGCTCGGAATAATTCTTTTCCGCAACGCCGTATGACTTCTTAAGGGCTTCAGCTATCGGCACCTTTATGGTTTCAACCCTGACAGGAAGAATCTCCTCGCCGCTTTTCACAAAGTCCTGCTCATTTGGTTCACAAGGGGATTTGCAGGAAAAGGAGTACATCTTGTCCTTGTCTTTGTCATAGTAATTCAATGTCAAGTCCTCATTGCCCGTCATGCCAAAAACACTTGCGAGAAAAGAGTTCTCGTGAGCTTCTTTCCATTTCTTGAATATCTCGCCGGCTTCCACGCCATAAACCAGCTTAATAAGCTCCATTTTGGAGCTATTATCGGCTTGTTTTAAAAATATTTTTAAATCTGCGCAAAATCTGCGAGAATATGGACGAAGCATACAAAAAGCTCCTTGAGAGGCAGGGCTATGTCTTCATAGGTGAGCATTCTGCCTGCAAGGCATGTGAATACAACTGCAAAAGCCTAATCGGCAGGGGAACCTGCTACAAGGAAAGATTCTACGGCATCAGCTCCCATAGGTGCATCCAGATGACTGTTGCGGCAAATTTCTGCAACATGGACTGCATATTCTGCTGGAGGGAGAGGAACAATTCAGCCTTTGGCAAAATTGACGAGCCAGAGCAGCTGATTGAAAACGCAGTCAAAGCCCAGAGGAAGCTGCTTTCAGGCTTTGGCGGGAACCAAAAAGTTGATTTCCAGAAGTGGCAGGAAAGCAAGGAGCCAAGGCATTTTGCAATCTCATTGAACGGCGAGAATACTGCCTACCCCAAACTCTCAGAATTCATCAAAGCCCTGAAGAAAAAAGGCTACACTTCATTTCTTGTGACAAACGGGCAGTTGCCTGAAGTGCTCGCAAAATTAGAGCTTCCGACACAGCTTTACATCTCGCTGAGCGCCCCAAACGAGGAGCTTTTCAGGAAGATAGACAGGTCAGTCTACAAGGACGGCTGGAAAAGGCTGATGAAAAGCTTTGAAATAATGAAAAAGCTCAGGGCAAAAACAAGAACCACAATAAGGCTCACAATAATCAAAGGGCTGACCATGGAAGAGGGGCATGCGAAGCAGTTTGCAGAAATAATAAAGAAGGCAAACCCCCTTTTTGTTGAAGTGAAAAGCTACATGTGCCTTGGCGCAAGCAGGAAAAATCTCACGATAGAAAACATGGCAAGGCATGATGAAGTCAGGAAGTTTGCCACAAAAGTGGCAAAATTCGCAAGCTATAAAATAATTGACGAGCAGCCTGAAAGC
The DNA here is from genome assembly GCA_043807015.1 of Candidatus Woesearchaeota archaeon. Classification (GTDB taxonomy): domain Archaea; phylum Nanobdellota; class Nanobdellia; order Woesearchaeales; family UBA10216; genus JAZDGJ01. The sequence continues at coordinate 4,910 of JAZDGJ010000037.1, forward strand.
AGAGTAGTGCTGCTGATGCAGAAAGACTTCAAAGGAAGGATTATGAAATTTGGTGAGCTGAAGCTAAGGCTGGAATTCGTTGAAAAACTTAAAAGGATACGAAAAGGTAGCTATGTCAAATTTAATTCTATTAAAGATTTAAGAAAAAAGACACGAGCCTGAAGAAACCTTTATAAACTCTTATTCCAGCCCATTTTCTGGGGTGGTGAGATGAATCCTGAGAAAAGCATAGTCAACCTGTGGCTGCAAAGGCAGGGCTTCTTTACTATTGCAGACATCAATGCCAAAAACAGAGTTATTGATTTGATTGCCATCAAGCAGAAGAAAGGCGAGGTTGAAGTGAGGCATGTTGAAATTGCCTGCTCAATAACTTCCCAGGCGATAAACGAGCGCGACAGGGCTGAAATTCTCAGGAAATTTGACGATACAAATGTTGTCAGGACTATAAAAGACAGCATTGCCAATTACCTTGGCGCTGAAAAGCCATACCAGAAGATGCTCGTCACCACCACAAAAATTGCGCTTCCAAACATCTGGGTAGTGCCCTTTGAAGATGTCTTCCATGACTTTGTTGCAGCGCTTGACACCCAGAATTACCGCGACCCAATTGTAAGGACATTGCAGCTTTTCAAGTATACCCTTCTTAGCAGTCCTGAAAAGACAGCATCTCTCATCACAAGCGAAGGCGAGCATAAGTCGCTGACTTCATCCTCAAGGGAGAAATTCACAAGAGAGCTTTTGCTGCAGGACAATATAATGAAGGCATTTGGCAAAAAGAGCAGCGAAGAGCTTATTGTTGAAATGCTTAAACACTCCACTTTGAAGCAGCCTGAAAGGCTGGCTAAGGCGCTTGAGGAAGTGCTTACAAAAAGAACTGCTACAAGATTCCTTAATGTCCTTCTCCAGCAGAAAAACATGAAGACTGCTGTAAAGGAAGAGATAAAGAAGGAAATCAAGAAAGACGCATCACTGCAGGAGTTCTTCAAGTAGATTTCTTGAAAACAGGGGTCGCCACGGACGGGAATTTCAGCTTGGTACTGTCAAGCTTTTGAACCCGCAGGAGAGGGGCAAACTTCTCACTTGCTCATCAGGCAAGCGCATTTACCAGATTCTGCCACCGTGGCAAGCCCCGCAGTAATATATCCTTACACCTTCATTAATTTACGCAGGATTTTTCCTCAGATTTTCCGGAAATAACCTATTTATTTACGAAGTTACCGGATATTTTTTGCCGAAGTGGCAATTCTCTTGAAAGAAATTTATTTTTGCTGTAAAATCTACGACGACCATATTGTGCTATCACGTTTTTAATTCGCATATAAGTCTCACCTCGGGTGAGACTGTATGTACAAATTAACTTACGAAAAAAGAGTATGGATAGTGAAGCAGTATTTAAAGGACATCTCGACGTCAAAAATAGCTTTGAGCCAGAC
>JAZDGJ010000038.1:0-9039 GCA_043807015.1 Candidatus Woesearchaeota archaeon
TCATTCTTATTTATGACAAAGAAAACCTGATTGGGACAGGATATATCGGACCCTCAAACTATCAAACAACAAAGCACTACTGCGAAATATCAAAGGTTATGGTTGATCCTGCCATCCAGGGCAAGGGAATTGGAAAGCTAATAATGGAACGGCTGGAGAAATATGCCAAAAAAGCAGGTTATACCCACATCATATTGGATACTTGGGATATTCCGCACATAGTGCGGTTTTACAAGAAATGCCGGTATAAAGTCGTAGGAAAGATTCCTGAGTTCGTCAGGTACAAAGGGAAGTATCACGACGTGTATAACCTTGCTAAGAAACTGAACGCTAAAAAGCGCAAGTAGCCCTATACGAAGATATTTTTATGTTTCTTTCTCGCCGTAACTTTTATCTCAAGGTCAAGCTTTCGGTTGTAGAAGACGCTTCCTTTCTTTTCAAAGCCCATCTTTTCAAAATATTCCAAGAGGTCTGCATTAATCCATTTTTTCAAAAGCTTAACTTCCTCCAAATACTGCGAATAGTCCAGGATTCTGCGGTTGACTGTGATGAATTTCATTTGTTCACCGCCGGTGAACTTCAAAAATCCCGAAGGATTTTTGTTTTCTCACAAAGTTTAAATTTACCAAGCTCCTATTGCTGTCAATATGAAAGTCCTTTTTGTATGCAACCAGTGCCAGAACAGGAGCAAGACAGCGGAAGAGCTCTTCAAGAACCGCTTTGATACGAAGTCCGCAGGGCTTTACAATGAAAAGCCCGTTACGAGGAAACAAATCTCTTGGGCAGACACTGTTGTGGTGATGGAAGAAGAGCAGAGAATAGAGCTTGTTAAAAGGTTTCCAGAGCTCTGCCTGCAGAAACGCATCCTTTCCCTTGGAATTTCCGATGTTTACCATTATAACCAGCCTGAGCTTATTGCAATTTTGAAGCATAATGTGAACGAATTATTCTGACTGTTCTATTTGCCAGCAGCCCTTGCGGGCTGCCAGCTTCTTGTCTGAAAGGAGACCATCATTGTGCAAAAATTTTATATATTTAATGACCATCTTAACCTTTGTCCTTGCGAAACAGTTAGACGACACGTAATTTGTGTGCGCATGCCGAGACTTGAACTCGGATTGGATCCTTGCGAAAGGATCGTCCTGTCCAATTAGACGCCATGCGCTTTACACTTCTTTGCAACTTGTTGCACAAAACATTTTTATAATCGCTATCACACATTCTCTTCATCCCTGACAGAGGTTGAAGCTACGGTTTTGTGAGCTGCCGGCAGGATTTACACCCGCACCTTTCCCCTGACAAAGGGATTGCTCTGTTGTTAAGCTACGGCAGCTATTCACACTTCTATCAGAAGAAGAATTTCTTTAAAGCCGTTACGGGCGCATGTCCACTGGCAGATGGTTAAAAAATGCTGAAAGCCAAGAATTCCTTAGTTACAACGCCCAAGACCTAATTCTGAAAGTTTTCCGTATTTGTCCGGTGCTTTTTTCGCCGCTACTCGCGGATTTCAGCCCTGGCAGGGAATATTGAGTTGTTCTGCCCTTTAGTCAATGTTGATTTGAAGGACACCATATCAATAAGGTCAGGCTCTATCCTGATTATGTCCTTGAAAGAGACAATCCCGACAAGCCTTCCTTCTTTTAGCACAGGAAGATGCTTGACTTTTTTCTGCCCCATCTGAATCATTGCCTCGTAGATGTCTTTTTCAGGGGAGGTGGTGTAAACTTTCTTTGTCATGATGTCTGCAACATATGTCTTTTTTGCGTCTAAGCCTTTTGCCAAAACTTTTCTTGACAAGTCCTGCTCAGTCAAAATGCCTACTACCTGCGATTTTTCGCAGACAACAATGCTGCCCAGTTTTCTTTCAGCCATGAGTTTTGCAGAGGCGAGTATTGTGGCATCGGGCCTGATAGTCAGAACGTTTCTTGACATTACCTCTCCGACTTCGTAGCCTGTTTCCATTTCACTCACACTCGTGAAGTTCTGCCTCGCCGTAATAGACATCACAGGTTGGGCAGAACATTTTCATGACAAGCGGCTTACCGCTCCGTTCGCATTGCTCAGAATCGCAGGCATTATCACCGCTATTGAAATCCTCCTCAGAAATAATCTTCCCGCAGCTGCCAGGGCATAAATATCGCACATCTGCCACGTCTACCACCTCCCTGATACAATATACAATAGCATAACTTTGAATTATAAAAAGGTTTGTAAAATTATATGAAGTCAGAAATCTTGTGCTTTATTTCTTCGTGCCAAAGCCATCCGAGCAGGAACAGCGCATCTATGGCTTCCGGAAGGTTTGGCATGTTCGCATAGTTTAGCAGATTCAGTTTCCACGCATACGCTGAGAATGGGAACAGCCACATTATGCCCTCGTAGGCAGCGCCGCCAATGGCGTAATCAAGAAAAATATGCAGCAGTATTGCAAATGCTGCCACAAAAAAATAGACTGCCTGCTTGTGCTTCTTTGAATTCCAAAGGAGCACTGCAGGGATAAGGAATATCAGCCCGAAAACAGGCGTATGCGTGATGCCGCCATGCTGCAACAAAGCAGGCAGGCTGTAATTGAAAAATCCTGCTGCCATTTTGAAGGCAATGTCAATATCCGGCAAAAGGCTGAAAAACCCAGCAAGGAAGATGGTGTAAACAGTGAAGTATTTCTTGTGCTTTGCAATGTAATCTCTGTAAAGGTCAACAGATATTATGCCTGTCAAAACGTGCGTAACTGCCAGCGGCATGCCCCTTACTTTATGGGCAAAGGTATAATAATGTTTCTAGTCCAAAACCCTTTTAAACATGCTGCTTTTCTTCCAGCATCATGGGGCCGTAGTGTAGCTTGGTCCATCACTCCAGCTTGGGGTGTTGGCAACCCGGGTTCAAATTGACAGCAAAGTCTGTCTTCCTTGCGCAATATGGGACTTAAAGTCCCATGGAACGGCGATGCTGCAGTATTAAGCTGCAATGGCGCCTTCGGCGCATACTACGACTGAGCTGTCTTGAAAGTCCCGGCGGTCCCAGTTTTTCACCGCAACATATTTAAATAAGTGGAACCATAAGTTTTAGCATGAAAGCTATTAGGGGAGTTCTATTTGTAATGTTCCTGCTTGTCCTTGCTGCTGCGGCAAATGCCGCTTCCTACGTTGTTTCCAGCACGCCTGTTATTGACTCCATCAAGAACGGTGAGCAGGCAATGTTCCAGGTCAGCGTGAAGAACAACCAGGATGCCTCAGACACTTTCAGGTTTTACTCTTCAGACATCCTTTGGAACATTCAGTCAGACCCGCTTTACTATTACTTTGGAGGGATAGACCTCCTGCCAAGGGAGAACAAGACAATAGACGTTCTTGTAAGCCCAATCAGCACTGCGCCACCAGGAAAGTACAGGATAGAGCTGGCATTCTCTTCAAAGAGTACAGGCGAAAAGATTAATGCTCCATTAAGCGTCTATATTAAGTCCTCAGTCCCGCTCATAAGGGATTATTTTGCTGCTGTTGCAAACATTGTTGAGATGCCTGCGGTTGTGGACCCAAGGCAGCCTGTGCCGATTACAGTCAACCTTGAGAACAAAAACCCTAAAAACATATCAATCCTTGAGATTCGGCTGGGCAGCAAACTATTGGAGGATTCAGAAGTAACTGGATTGGGGCCCCTTGAGGATAAAAAAATAAGCATCATTGAAAATATTGACCCATTGACGCCTCCTCAGGAAGACATACTTTACGTGACATTGATAGCAGATAATGTAACCCTGACACCTACGCTTCAGGAAAAATACTCAATAATGTCCTATTCAACAATTATGGCTAAGAACACCCTATTCGAGAGGGGCTTCCTAAAGAGTTCTAATACAACAAAGTACACAAATGACGGAAATGTCGAGGCTACAACCATAGTAGAATTGAGCAGCGGCGTATTTAGCAGGCTTTTCACAAAGACAGAGCCAAAATCATTCACCATAAACCGCGGCGGAAAGAGCTACATGGCATGGGAATTGAACCTTGCGCCGCAGGAAAGCAAGGACATAAGCATCACGACAAGCTACATGCCTCTGTTCATACTATTTATCGTGATTGTCTCATTTGCCATTCTTTACAGGGTGTTCAGGAGCCCCGTAATACTTAGGAAGAGCGCCTCTATCCTGAGCTTCAAGGAAGGCGGCATTTCAGAGGTAAAAGTGGTAATGCACATTATCAACAGGTCAAAAGATGAATTTGAGAGGGTGGCAATTGTGGACAAGCTGCCTTACATCACAGACGTAGAGAGGGATATTGAAGTCGGAATGCTTACGCCAACAAAGATTTACCACAGCGGCAACGGCACAGTTATCCGGTGGGACCTTGAGAGGCTTGAGAAAGGCGAGGAAAGGATGCTTTCATACAGGGTTCATTCAAAGCTCAGCATCCTTGGCGGCTTTACAATCCCAAGAGCATCAATTACATTCTACAATAAGGCTGGCGCAAAGTTTGTGGCGCATTCAAAAAGAGTAATGATATCGGCATAAGCAAATTCAATCTTCTAAGTAAATTATTTATATTGCTGACATTCTTTACTTGTGTATGCTGAAGCCTGAAGAGGTTAAACATATAATTCTTTCAATAGATCCAAAAGCTCGTGTCAATATAACTTCCCAGGGGTTTATTCCTCCGAGCATACCGCGGTTTTCTGTTGAGACTCACCTATTTGGCGCAGATGTCCGGCTCAACTTAGGAGAAAATCTTGTACTATTCATCGATGGAACGCCAAGAGCCGTCTCAATGTATCTGCCGCTGCAAGATCCAGACCAAACAAAGAAACAAGTAAATGAGTGGTTAAACAAAGTTGATAGATACCTAGAAAGTAAAGAAGTGCCCTTAGTGAAACATTTAGCTGAAGTAGCTTTAGGAAAAGAACTAAAAATTGTCAAGAAACCTAATTCAATCTGGGTTTATTATGACCTGTTTACAGTTATAATTACCCCGGAACTCGCAGTAATAACATTAAATTCCACTGGCAGAGTGGTTTTGTCGGAAGAATTTACCAACAACAAAGGTCTTCAGAAGTTTTTTTCTACCGGGCACTTTACTGCAGAGAGCATAAGAAAAGGCCAGATTAGGTAAATTAGTGCCGTAATATTTATAAAGAGGTGCAAGTGTCTTAAAGCAGTCCTCGCTTAGCTCAATGGCGGAGCGCACGGCTGTGCACCGATTCATAACGGTGAGCTAAAGTTGCGCGCTATCAGACTAATACCTAAAAGGGTAAGGATGACCGATAGTCAGCTGTGCCCGTGAGGTTGCCGGTTCGAGGAACTGCCCAGTTAAATCTGGCGATTCGAGAATCCGGCAGCGGGGACTTTTTTCTTTCAACACTTTTCCCCACTAGAAGGCGGCATTAAGCTATAGATTGAATATTCATCACTACTTCCGAGTTACAGATATCAGAAAGATTTAAATAGCCGTTCCGATCTCGCATTAAAAAGGGGTATTGAATGGGGAAAGACTTGGTTTTCAAAGTGGGAATTCTTGATTTGGTAAAATCCATTACGGAGTAAATAGGGTGCTAATCATGAGTCTTGCTACAGCTCTATCGGCTTTGAAAAAAGTAGGGCATAATGGCAATGGGCATAAAGAATCAGAGCTGGAATCAGCTCTAAATGCTAAGCCAACCGAGCAGCAAGTTCATGATATCTGGGATAGGTGCATTGGACAGCTTAGCGATGGAATCGGCTACCGCGACAATATGAGGACTGCGGTTGCTCTTCATCATGATTATGGCACCATGTACGGTCTTTCTGAGCAGCAGTTAAATGAAGCTGCCGCAATGGGTACCTTTAGAATTGATTATAACCGGATGAATGAGTATGTTCTTTCCGGAAATACAAGTTATGAACGACCTCTCAGGAGATTCGCACATGCCCTTGGAATACCAGAAGCTGAAATAGATGAAACGCTGAGAATTGGCGCCATGAAGGAAGGCGCAGTATATGCTGCTAAAATTGCCGAAGGGCACCCTGAATACAAAAATAGGCTTGAGGGGCTTGTTAGGTTAGGCTTTCCAGCAGAAGGGGTAGAAAAAGTTCTTGCTATAGGCCCGAGACTTTGCAAATAGGCAAACCACTTCAACAGCTAGTTGCCATTAAGTAAGGCAGAAGCGCCCCTAATCAGCTTTCTCCCGCAAAATTTATATATGCCCGCCTTTTGTTTGTTTTCCATGGGAATTGTCGGATTCAGCTTCAAGAAAATCCTTGTTGAAAGGTCATCTGTCCAGATGGGAAAGCTCAGCATAAAGAACAATGTTTCGCTTGTTGAAGCAGCTGAGGCAGAGCTTGTTCTGGGCGCCACAAGGCAGAAAGGCATAAAGTTCTCATTTGAGTTCACAGTTAATTATGAGCCAAAAGTCGGGCAGATGGCCTTTAACGGCGAGATTCTCTACATAAGCGAGCCAAAGAAGGATGAGGAAATCCTCAAGTCCTGGAAGAAGGACAAGAAGCTTCCAAAGGAGCTGACTGAAGAGCTTGTAAACACAATTCTTATGAGATGCAACCTCGAAGCAATGATTCTAGGCAGAGACGTAAACCTGCCATTGCCGCTGCCAATACCTACGGCTAAACTGCAGTAATTCTTTCCGAAAACTTTATAGATAGCTGACAATTCAATCCAGACCATGGCAGAGAAGGAAGTTAAGCTGAAGGTTGCAGAAGCTGTGCAGGATGATGTAAACAAGGGCATAGCCAGGATTGACACTACTTTTCTCCATGAGATTGATGCAAGGCCAGGCGACATTGTTGAGATTGAGGGTGGAAGGTTAACTGTATGCATCACTGACAGGGCTTATCCAGGCGATATCGGCTTGAACATCATAAGGATGGACGGCTTGATAAGGAGGAATGCCAAGACAAGCATAGGAGACCTTGTCAAGATAAGGAAAGTTGATGTCAAGGAAGCCAAGAAAATAATTATCGCGCCAGCAAGAAAAGACATAATGATAAGGGCTTCCACTGAGATTTTCAAAAGAGGGCTATTAGGAAGGGCTGTTGTTAAGGGAGATGTTGTTGCCCTTGGGGGAAGCACAAGAAGGCGTTCTACAATGACCAACAGCCCGTTTGAGGACATATTCAGGATTCTTGATGAGGATGTCATGGGCTTGGGCTTTGGCGACATAAAGCTTGTTGTTATTGAAACACTGCCAAAGCAGGCTGTTATCATAACAGATGCGACTGAAGTAGTTTACAACCCTGAAGCGTCTGAAGATATGGCTGAAGCGCCAAGGATTGAGGTAAGCTACGAGGACATAGGGGGCTTGCATGAGGAGATAAGCAAGATTCGGGAGATGGTTGAGCTCCCATTGAAGCATCCGGAAATATTTGAAAGGCTGGGAATCGAGGCTCCGAAGGGTGTCTTGTTGCATGGCCCACCGGGAACAGGCAAAACCCTGCTTGCAAAGGCAGTTGCCAGCGAGACTAATTCACACTTCATTCTTATTAACGGTCCTGAGATAATGTCAAAATTCTACGGGCAGTCTGAGCAGAACTTAAGGAAGAAATTTGAGGAAGCTGAGAAGAGCGCCCCAAGCATAATCTTCATAGATGAAATAGATGCCATTGCCACTAAAAGGGAAGAAGTCCATGGAGAAGTTGAACGACGTGTTGTCGCACAGCTTCTGGCGCTTATGGACGGCCTTAAGAGCCGAGGAAAAGTTGTCGTAATTGCAGCTACAAATGTTCCTAATCTTCTTGACCCTGCATTGAGAAGACCTGGGAGGTTTGACCGCGAGGTAGAAATAGGCGTTCCATCGAAGGAAGGAAGATTGGACATCATGAAGATTCACACAAGGAACATGCCGCTTAAGAATGTAAACCTCAAGGAAATTGCCGCAGTAACCCACGGCTTTGTTGGCGCGGATTTGTCTGCATTGTGCAAAGAAGCTGCCATGATCGTCCTTAGAAGAGTTCTTCCAGACTTGAAGCTGGATGAGGAGGAGCCGATTCCTAGAGAAGTGCTTGAGCAGATGATGGTCACGAAGAAGGACTTTACAGATGCGCTCAAAATTGTAAGGCCTTCAGCACTGAGGGAAGTCCTCGTTGAGGTTCCAAATGTAAAGTGGAATGATATTGGAGGGCTTGCTGAGGTGAAGCAGCAGCTTATTGAGGCTGTCGAGTGGCCCCTTAAATACCCTGACTCGTTCAAGCGCCTTGGCGTAAGACCGCCTAGGGGAATACTGCTTTACGGCGCCCCTGGAACCGGCAAGACTCTGCTTGCCAAGGCAGTTGCAAATGAGAGCGAGGCAAATTTTATCCTAGTTAAAGGTCCTGAACTGCTTTCAAAATGGGTTGGTGAAAGCGAAAAAGCCGTCCGCGAAGTATTCAAGAAGGCAAGGCAGGCTTCGCCAACAATAATTTTCTTTGACGAAATTGACTCGCTGGCTCCGAAAAGGGGCGTGAGCTCTGACAGCCATGTAACAGAAAGGGTGGTTAACCAGCTGCTGACAGAGATGGATGGGCTTGAAGACATGTATGATGTTGTTATAATTGCGGCAACGAACAGGCCGGACATGATTGACACTGCGCTCTTACGACCTGGAAGATTTGACCGCTTGATTTTAACGCCGGTTCCTGATGAAGCCACAAGGCTGGAAATACTCAAAGTGCATACAAAGGGAATGTCAATCAAGTATGAAAACGGCAAAATTGAAGTTCCTGCAAAAAAGAAGAAGCAGGCAAAAGTGGCTGAAGCAGTTGCAAAGGAAGAGGAGCAGCCAAAGGCAGAAGAGCCAAGCAAGGAAAAGGAAGAATTCCTGCTTGAGCTTGCAAAGAAGACAGAGGGCTTTGTTGGCGCAGATTTGGAGGCAGTCTGCAGGGAAGCAGCTATCCTCGCCTTAAGGAAGGACATAGAAACAAAATACGTTGAAATGAGCCACTTTGAAGAGGCATTGAAATTTGTGAAGCCTTCTGTGACAAAGGAAATCGAAGATGTCTACCAAAGCTACAAAGACACTTTCCAATCAGCGCGGGCTAAGGAAATAAAAGAGGAAAGGCCCAGCTACATGGGGTGATAAAAAATG
>JAZDGJ010000039.1:0-24874 GCA_043807015.1 Candidatus Woesearchaeota archaeon
TCTGCAGCCCGCCCGAGCCAATCCGTTTCATCATTCTTTCCATCTGCTTCGGGTTCTTGAACTGCTTGATCATTTTCTTGCTCTGCCTGTACTGCTTTATCATTTCCCTTATGTCTGCAGATGAGATGCCAGAGCCTTTGGAAATCCTGTCTAGCCTGCTTTGGTTCATTACCTCAGGGTCTTCAAGCTCTGCCTTTGTCATGCTGTCCATGGCGATTTTCCATTTCTTCAGCTTGCCTTCCTGGATTTCAAGCATATCCTTCGGCATCTTGAGCTGCCCCATGCCTGGAATCATTTCCATTACTTTGCTCAGTGGACCCATTTTCTTCATTGCTTCCATCTGGTCGTAAAGGTCAAGCAGGCTGAACTCGCCTTTAAGGAATTTTTTGCCAAGGTCCTGTGCTTCTTCCTCTGTTATGGCTTCCTGGGCTTTTTCAAGCAATGCCTCAATGTCGCCCATGCCGAGCAGCCTTCCAACAAAGCCTTTTGGGTTGAACTTTTCAAGGTCCTCAAGTTTTTCTCCAACGCCTATGAACATTACAGGAGATCCTGATATTGAGCATGCGCTTAATGCTCCTCCTCCTTTTGCTGTGCCTTCCATCTTTGTTATTATGACGCCGTTTACATTGCAGGCTTCATGGAAAGCGGTTGCCTGCTTCTCTGCAGTCTGCCCTATGTCTGCAGAAATCACAAGGAGGCTTTGCTGCGGCTTTACAGCATTAGTGATTCTGATAAGCTCTTCAATAAGCTCTTTGGACAAAGCATCTCTGCCTGCAGTGTCAACTATTACAATATCATAGTCCTTGAGCTGGCTTTCAAAGCTTTTCCAGATTTTAAGAGCGTCTTTTTCTGCCTTGTTTCCAAATACCGGGACATTGAGCTTTTTTCCTATCTGCTCAAGCTGCTCATATGCGGCAGGTCTCCAGACATCCAGCTGTATGAGCGCAATTTTCTTGCCTCTCTTTTGGAAGTAAGCCGCAAGCTTTCCTGCTGTGGTGGTTTTGCCGCTTCCAAACAAGCCGGCAAGCAGTATCTTGGTTGTTTTTTCAGAAAAATCAATCTGCTTCTCTTCAGAGCCAAGAAGTTTTACAAGCTCATTGTAGACGATGTTTATGACGTGCTCCTTCTTTGTAAGCCCTGCTGGCGCTTCCTCTTTCAAGGCTCTTTCCCTTATCCTGTTGGAGAGCTCCAGAACCAGCTTTACATTGACGTCTGCCTGTAGCAAAGCCCTTTGTATCTCCTTTACAAGCTCATCAACGAGCCTTGAGTCTACAAAAATGCTCTTCGCTATCTTTTGCAGAGTGTTCTTGAGAGACTCTCCAAGATTGTCAAGCACCATAGAAGCAACGAATCATAGGGGCTTTAAATACTTATTTGCTAATTTCATTTTCGACTTTTTTAAGGCAGCTGTCCAGTGCAAAGAACAGGTTCCTGTCAATCACTTCTGCAGCGTAATTCTGCCCCTTTGCTGTCAGGAGCACATGTATTTCATATTTCTCTGATTTTTCTCTTTCGTGGACAGGCTTCATTGTCAAGTGCAGGTCATCGCATTTCTGGCATATCTCTGAAAACCTTCTTGCATAGTTGCCGACAATCTTCTTGAGAATAATCATTGAGCTCTTGTCTAGGTCGCTGAATCCGGTCAGTTGTATGTTGCCGCCAAGGGTTTTTGTGTCTGCATCGGTTTCCATGAGTTTTTGGGCAGGTCTGGAGGTTTAAATAGTTTGCGTTCACAGTATAGTTGTATCTAATCAGTAGTAACAAAACGAAAGATTTAAATAGTGGTTAAATGATGTCTCTCAATATGAGCGCAATCAGGATTACAGGCAATGAAGGAACAGTAGTTCCGCCAAAAATTAAACCAGTCTATATAATGAACCAGGCAGGATTATCTGACTTGGAAAAAAAGGCGGTTTTAGATGGCGCTTCTGAAATGATCAGATTGGCACAAGCTGATGTTGATATAGCTGATTTTGGAGTCTGGCGAAACAACGGTTTTAGAAACCGGGATGGTTCTTTGAAACAATATCAAAGCGTAGACTGGTATGTCGAAAGAGGCAGGGATACAAGCAGAAACACGACTCAGCTTAATGCCAGTACAATGCAAAATCTATTGATGCTTGAACCCTGGAGATATGCTCAACAGGGTGGTAAAGACCATTATGATATTCTTGTTGTCCATGATGATATGTATTCTGGTGATACAAATTTTGTGATCGGCTTGGCACAGCCTGGAATCGGGACGACCATTTCCACAAACCGGTTTGGTTCATTGAATAATGAGTTAAAATACGAATGTATCAAAACCGAGACAATGCACGAATTAGGGCATGTTTTTGGTTTAATTCCGGATGAAAGAACAGAAAATGTTGAGCATAGGCTAGGAAAACATTGCACTAACAGGTGTACCATGAGACAGGGTTTAACCTTGCCTAATGATTGGATAAATATCACCAAGGACAGATTAAAATATGGCGCATTATGTCCAACTTGCGAAACCGACCTGAAAGAATATTTCAGGAGATAATTGTCGTAAATTCTTTAACGCCTATATTTCTACGCCCAACACGCCGACCATCAGCATCAGAAAGCTGATTAAAACCAGGGTGTAGTAGTAAAGCCACGGCTGCTTGGTGCGGTGAAGATAATACAACACGCTAAGAAAGAACAAGCCGCCAAGCAGGTAAGCAGCTGCAGGCCAGGGATACAGGAACATCCCCATTGTTGCGTAAACCACAGCCAAAGGCACTGTCATATAGATTGCCTTGAAGAGCACTCTGAGTTTTGACTTGAGAATGAGCCAGGAAATCAGGAGAATCACTGCTGTAGTCAGGGCATGCATCAGTGGCGGGAGCCAGTAAATTGTTGTGTTCTCATCAAGCGGCACAAAAAGCCCGATGATTCCCCTCATCAATCCAATGAAGAGAGCGTAAAAGATAAATGCAAGATTCAGCAGTATAAAACCGAACACTGCCACAGCAAGGGCAGACAGGATGTTTTTAACAATTGGGTTTTTCAAAAACTTTTTTGCCACAATCCGAGTGTCTTATAACCAGCATAATAAACTTTTGCCTTCTAGTCATTCAGCGCATAGGAGTCAAAGAACCTCTTGATAACCTGGTAATCCCTCAGGAATCCAAAGCCCTTGTCTGTCAGGGCATATGTTTTCCTTCCTTTCTTGTCAACTTTTTCTGTTATGAAGCTCTTTGAAAGGAGCTCTCCCATATAATCCGTGAGCATCTGGTGAGAAAGATTTGCCTTATACATGATTTGTGTCGGCTTTATGCCCTCTTTGCCGCTTATAATCTGCAGTATGTCATCTATTATTTCAACCCTGCCCCTCTTTGCGTTCATTTGTTTACTGGGCGGCTGCCCCGCCCTTTTGGGCGTCCATTGTAATCTTTGCTTACTGGTTTCCCAGTAAACTTTGAAAATCCCAACACTCTTATCATGTGTTCGTTTGGGATTTTCATTTCCTAAACACCATGTAAAAATTAATCAGTATAAGCACGTAAGCAAGCAGCTCAAGCAGGTGCCCCACCACATATGCTGACTCATTGCTGACAGATATGAAGAAGTGCGCATTGCCGAGCATCAGGGATATGAAAGCAAGGGCGCTTATAAGAGCCAGTGCGCGCCTTTGCCTGAAATAATTTTTAACGAAGTGCCATGAGATGAAAAGAAGGCATACTGTTGATATAAGGTAAAACATTGCAAACGGGTTCTCGCTGAAGGCAATTGCAATCAGGGCAAATGATATCATTGCCGCAAGCACATGTTTGTTTTCTATGCAGAATGTCATGTAGAGCAGCAAAAGGAAGCCTGAAAGAATAACCACGTTATGCAGGTATGTTCCCCAGTAGTCAAGCGACAAAATCAGCGGGAGATTGCTCAGCCCCTCCTGGCAGATTACTGAGATGATGGCAAAGTTGAATAATGCTTTGATGAAATAAGCCGCAGATATAAGCAGGAAAGAGAGCCCGAAAAGCTTTGCCTGCCTCTGGTCTGTAAGCCTGAAAAGCTTGAAGGAAAAAATTGCCAGCACAAGCGCAATTGCTGTGCATACTATGTGGAAAAAGGCGTCGTAGCTATAGAACCAAGAAGGCGTTAGGAATATGTGTGACATAGCCTGCCTATTGGTCTAAATTCATTTATAAACTTTCTGAAGCCTTAATCCAGACTTGCCCTTCACACCATATATAAGCAGGCTTCCCTATAAATGCCTGTGAGGTGGGGGCTTATGAGGATTAGCAGGAAGCCGTTTGAGGAGTATGGGAGGGAAAGGACAGAATTTTTGGAACATTTCGGCTTTTTATCTGTGCCAAAGCCCAAAGACCTGATAAGTGCCATTAGCCGCAAAACCGGCTCGGTGTGAGGTGAAAAATGGTTAGCTGCGAACAGTGTGTCATTACAATGAATGGCTCAAATGGAGAGATGAGCGTGGATATGCACAAGATGCTAAGAAACCAGATTAGCGCTGAAGAAGAGATTTGCGAATGATCATATTTGCTTGTATCCACCCCAAACAGGAAAAGCAAAAAACAGAGGAGGTGACTGCCATGTGCAAACCACATATGCTCTAGGTTTTTTTATTTATTTTCTCCAAAAGTTATTTATTGCACTGGCTTTTGCTTCCTTCTATGAAAGTTTACATTGAGACTTACGGCTGTTCTGCTAATTACAATGATTCAGAAATACTGGCGGGCATAGCCTCAAAGAAGCACAAGATAGCTAATGGCATTGAGGAAGCAGACGCGATAATTGTCAACACCTGCTCTGTAAAGGGAAGGACTGAAAGCAGGATAAGGTTCAGGCTTTCAAGGATTTCTGCGCTTTTTCCAGGCAAGCGCCTCGTAATTGCCGGCTGCATGGCAGAGGCGCAAAAGCAGATGCTTAAAAAGCTTTTCCCGAATGCAGCTTTTTTAGGTCCCCACAAGCTTGACCGTGTGATTGATGTTCTTTCTGGAGAAAATGATGCCACGGGCTATGCAGACATCTGCAAGCCATCCCTTCCGAAACTGAGCCGGAGCAAAATCATAAGCATAGTGCAGATTAATGACGGCTGCGCAAATTTCTGCACCTATTGCATAACTAAGCTCGCCAAGCCGAGGCTTGTATCATACCCTGCTGCTGAGATTGCAAAGCAAGTGCAGGCAGCAGTTGACAATGGCTTTAAGGAAGTCTGGCTTACAAGCCAGGACACAGCAGCCTATGGCTTGGACATTGGGACAAATCTCGCAAAGCTTCTAAAAGAAATACTGAAGATAAAAGGCGATTACAAGCTGCGCATTGGCATGATGAACCCCCAGCTTGTGAAGCCTTTCCTGAGCGAGCTGATTTCTGCTTACAAAGATGAGCACGTCTATAAGTTCCTCCACATGCCTTTTCAGGCGGCAAGCAACGAAGTTCTGAAGCACATGAGGCGAGGTTACACAATTCAGCAGTTCAAGGCGATAATAGCAAAATTCAGGAGGAATATCCCGAAGATCACTGTAGCAACAGACGTAATCTGCGGCTATCCCACTGAGACAGAAAAGCAGTTTGATGAGTCAATTAAGCTCGTCAAGGAGATTAAGCCGGATGTTTTGAACATTTCAAGGTTCTGGTCCAGGCCGGGCACAGAGGCAGCCCTGCTGAAACAGCTTCCTGGCGATGTGCTTAAGGATAGAACTGTCAGAATGACTGCATTGGCAAGGAAGATTTCTGCTGAGAAAAACAAAAAGTGGCTGGGCTGGAAAGGCTCTGTGCTGATGGATGAGCTTGGCAAGGGCAATAGCTTAATCGGCAGGAATTTTGCATATAAGCAGGCTGTCTTGAAGGGCGCCAGCAGTCTGCTTGGAAAAAGAATGGAAGTAGAAATAGTTGCCTCGACTTCCAATGACTTGAGGGCTAGACGGATTTAATATTCATCGTCGTCATTTTATGAAGTTTTCTATGGTACTTGTCTTCTGGCGTCATTTCGTCCTCTTTCAGGCTATCCACAAAAAGCTCGTAAAAGTCGTTTTCTGCCAGCACGGTTATCACCTCATCTTTTGTATGATTATATCATACGTCATATGAGCAAGTATTTAAATATTTCCATGGTAGGATATTATCATACCACAATCAAAATCTTTATAAATGCAGGCAGCCATATATCGCTGGATGAAGGAAAGGGTTACACTAACGCTTGATGCAGGAGTCCTGCACATTATTGACCAGAAGGTGGACGGACATAGGATAAAGAACAGGTCCCATGCTGTTGAGCTGCTTCTCATGCAGGCGCTTGGAAGCACTCATGCGCCAAAAACCGCGGTTATTCTGGCTGGAGGAAAGGGCACAAGGCTCCAGCCGATAACATATGAAATTCCAAAGCCCCTTGTTCTTGTTCACGAGAAAACCCTGCTTGAGCATGCCTTTGACCTATTCAGGAAACACGGCATCAAGAACATAATAATAGCAATAGGGCATATGGGAGACAAGGTAAAAGCCACAATTGGAAATGGCAAGCGCTTTGGGGTCAATGTGACATATATTGAAGAAAGCAAGCCCCTTGGAACAGCTGGACCATTAAAGCTTGCCAGGCACCTCCTGACTGAGACGTTCATAGTATGCAATGCAGATGAGCTGAAGGAGCTTGACCTAAGCGACATGTATGCAACCCACAAGGAGAATAATGCGCTAGCCACAGTTGCCCTCACTACTGTAGATGACCCGAGCAACTACGGCGTTGCAAAGATGCAGGGTGCCAAGATTCTGGAATTCATTGAGAAGCCAAAGAAAGAAGATGCGCCCTCAAACTTAATCAACGCAGGGCTGTATATCTTTGAGCCTGAAATAATAGACTACATAGGCGATGGCTACCAGATGCTTGAAAAAGACGTCTTCCCAAGGCTGGCAAAAGAGGGTAAGCTTTACGGCTATCCCTTCACAGGGCAGTGGTATAACACAGGCACGCTTGAGCTTTACGAAAACGCAATCAAAAACTGGAAAGACATTGAGTAAAATGAATACTTCTTTTTTTAAGGCGTATGACATAAGAGGCTTAATAGGCACAGAGCTCGATGCAGAAAAAGCAGAGAGAATTGGAAAAGCCCTTGGCACTTTCATCAAGGGAATGCCTGTTGTTGTAGGGCATGATGTCAGATATTCTTCAAAACAGATTTACCAGCCCTTCATAAAAGGGCTTGTCTCAGCAGGCTGCAATGTAACAGCAATAGGCGACTCTCCAAGCCCGCTGCTTTACTTCGCAGCCTGGAAAAAGAAAAGCTACGGCGCAATAATAACCGCTTCCCATAATCCTGCAGAATACACAGGCTTCAAGCTTGTGGAGCCCAATGGCTGCTCTTTTGTTGACCAGTATTCCGAGCTTGCGAGAATTTATGAAAGCGGAAAATTCTCCCGAAAACAAGGCAGCATGAAAACCGAAGATGCATATTCTTCATACAGGGACTTTCTGAAATCAAAGCTGAAAATTCCCCGGCGCGTCAAAGTCGTAGTAGAATGCCTCTATGCATCAGGGGGGCTGCTTATTCCAAAGCTGTATGAGGCGCTTGGCTTGGAAGTCATACCTTCGCATTCAGAGCCAAAGGAGGACTTTAACCATGAGCGTCCTGAGCCAAAAGGCGACAACCTGAAGGAGATGGCAATGCTCATAACCCAGAACAAAGCTGACTTCGGAGTTGCCCTTGACGGCGACTGCGACAGGTCTGTATTGATGGATGACGAAGGAAGGGAGCTTAACGGAAGCATGAGCTCGGCAATATTCATCAAAAACATTCTCCCATTGCATCCTGCAGGCAAAAGGAACGTTGTTGCCACAATAGACTGCAACTCAGAATTGAAACAGCTCACAGAGTCACTTGGCGGAAAAATTTTCTGGAGCGATGTTGGCCACGGCTTTATTGGAAAGAATGTCCTTGACCACAGTGCTGTCTATGGCGGCGAGATGTCAAGCCACATGTGGTTTGAGCATTACCCGTTCTCAGACGGGTTTATCTGCGGCTTGAAAATGGCAGAAATCCTGGGCAGCGCTTCAAAAAAGCTGTCAGAAATGGTTGATGAAGTGAAATTTGCGCCTATGCTCAAGGAATACATAAGCTGCGGCACCCACGAGAAAAAAGAGGCAGTGAAAGACGCGCTTGTGGCAAAATACAGGAATATTCCTTCTGCCACAATCACCCGCGACGGCATAAAGTTTTTCCTCAATGATATTGGGTGGGTCCTGCTTAGGAAGAGCAACAACCTGCCTGAGGTCTGCATAGTGATTGAGGCAAAAGACAAGAAGCGTCTTGAGCAGCTGCGCGGCGAATACAGGAAGGTTGTTGACTCGGTAATTGCAGGAATAAAGTGAGTTACTGCTGGGCAGCCTTCCTAAGCATATTTGTTTCTTTGGCGCCACTTATTAGATCAAAGGTGTAAGGAACTTCAGGAATTGAGTTAATGTGGTCTAAGTAATCACCAGGTGCTTTAGGCACAGCCAGGTGGTCGTCTAGCCATATTAAATTGGCTGTTGCAGCCAGTCCTGCTCCGAAAGCGTAGGCAAGCACAAGGTCGCCAGGCTTTACAAGGCCGTATTTAATTCCAATATGAAATGCAAGCAATGCTGATGCGCTTGAAATATTGGCACACCACTTCATTATGCTCATCACTTTTCCCTCAAGCCCCAAAGCTTTTGCCTGTGAGGAAAGTATGTGGTTGCTCGCCTGATGAGAAGGAGCTGCTTTAATCATGTCAGGTGAGATATTATTTTTCCTCATGAATTCCTTAAGCGGCTCAGGCACTTGATCCTTGGCAAAATTGAAAACAGCCCTCCCATCCATTTTTATATAGAGTTTTTCTCCTTTCGGCTCAAGCGTTATGAGATTGGCCAATTCGCCGTAAGTTACAGACTTGCTCGCCAATACACCTGGCTTGTCCGAGGCTTCCATTATCATGGCTGCTGCGCCATCGCCAAAAAGCATGCTGGTGTCCTTGTCTTTCTTGTCTGTTATGTCTCTTAATCGCTCAGTTGCCACTATGCCGACTATTTTTGCCCCGGCGCCTATGAGAACGTTAGCAACTTCCATGACTTTGCACGAGCCTGCGCATCCCAAATAAACCAAAAGCCTGCGTGGCTTTGTTAATGCTTCAGCAGCCACTGTATGGGCATCAGGATGGCTGCTTGTCACAATAAGGTAATCTAAATCAGAATAATTTTTCCCGCCATTGCGTAGTGCGTAGGTCAACGCCATCCTGCCATTAAAATCAAGAGTTTCTTCCAGACGTGCGACTCTTCTTTCATCAGCCCCGCTTCTCTGGCTTATCCCTTGGGGCGTAAGCTCTTCCTTCCCTTTTTCCCGTTCTATGTCCTTTGCAACCTGCACATTTCCCAGGATGGCATCAGGCAGGTATGCTCCTGTGGAAACAATTGACGAATAAAGGCGACGCTGCACATTCTGGCTGTTATGCTCTAATACCCTAGCTTTAACACCATCTTGAGCTGCGTAAATCACTGCAACGCGCTGGCAGGAGCCGCTGCCGAGATATGCGTTTGCCATTATTTCTGCATCTGCTCTCCCGTTTGGTCCGCGTGTGTCAAAAGCCGCGATATGCCCTGCCCCTGCAAGATGCACCGCCTGCGCTGCAACTGACGGGAACGGATGAATTACTGATGCAAGGGATGAATTTGTGTCAATGGCAAAAATAATCTGATCGATTGAAGAAAGTCCGCCGCAGTTTGAAGCCGCTGCCTCCAGAGCATCGGCAGACTTCCTAGCCACATTCTTATCAGTTATTGCCCCAGTCTCGCAGTACTGGGAAATAACCCGCGAAGGAAAGATATAAGTCATTCTTTGCAGATTTTGCTGCTTGGTTTAAAAAGTTTTTTTAATCCAGCACCAAAGCTGGCAAAAATTTAGCCAATCACCAAAACAATTTTATATAGGTGCTGTAGGCGCGTTCTCTATGGAGCATGACTGCACCCCTGTCGTAGTTGGCATGGGAGTTATTAGCCCTGCTGGCAAAACAGTTGATGAGTTTGCAGACCATATTTTCAATGGTATCGTTGGGAACATAAAGGAAATCACAAGATTTGACGTTTCTCAGTATCCAGTAAAGATTGCCGGCGAGGTGGTGATAGATGCCTCAGATTCCGAAGCGTTTATGGCTTCCATGGGAAAATCCGATCCGACGCTCAGAAAAGCCTGGAGGAGATTTTCCACTTACACCAAGTATGCTGTCCTTGCAGGCATGCAGGCTGTCGGGCAGGTGCCGGGCATTAGCCACAGCGCATTGGATGAGGCTGGCATTATTTCCCTGCTTGATAGCAACTCCTGTTCACATGAAGAAAAATTGAAGCAGGTTCTTCAGGCTTGTAATAATATTCCTGTGATAATAGGGAGCGGATATGGCGGATTGGAGGATATTCTTGATGGGCAAATGGCACTTAGCAGGAAGGGTCCTAGCGTTGTGCCAGCAATTCTTGTCCAGGAAAGCATGATAAACAGCCCTGGCGCGAGGCTGGCATACATGTACCAGTTCCTCGGCGCCAATTACGGCGTGTCAAGCGCCTGCGCTTCAGGAAGCAATGCGATAATAGATGTTGCTAAAAGAATCAGGAATGAAGGCTGTGAAGGCGCCCTTGCAGTAGGTGCTGATGCGCTTGAATTAGGAGTTGTTGTTGCATCATTCACCAATACCGGCGCATTGGCAAAGTGGGAAGGCGACCCAAAAAATGCTTCCAGGCCCTGGGATAAAGGAAGAACGGGCTTTGTAATTTCAGAAGGGGCTGCAGCGCTTTACTTGATGCCGAAATGGCTGGCTGAAGAAAAAAATATTCCAATACTTGCAGAAATTGCAGGCTATGGCGAAAGCGCTGACGCTGACAAATCCAGCAACCTTGAACCCCCAAGTTTCCGAGGTCCATTTCTTTCAATGACTAGGGCGCTGGAAATGGCCGGCTTGCTTGACAGGCAGGGCGGCATTGCAGAAATCGCATATGGCAATGCCCATGGGACTGCAACGCCTGAAGGTGACCTCAACGAGGCAAAGGTATTTGCAAGGGCTTTTGGTGATTACAAAGGAAAGATTCCCGTCGGCTCAACAAAATCCATCCACGGGCATATGATAGGCGCGGCAGGGACAATAGAAGCAATTGCGTGCATTCTCACCCTGCAGAAGGGAGTTGCTCCTGGAAATGTGAATCTTGATGTTATTGATCCAGAAATTGCTAAGACAGGCATCTACCTCCCAACGCAGGCTGTTCCAATGTCAGGACACCAGCCAAGATATGCTGTAAACAATTCATTTGGCTTTGGCGGCACAAACGCCACAGTGATTTTCAAAAGATGAATTTAAGCAAGCTTTTTAAAGGGATTATCTGTTGCTAGTTCCAGTGGGCCCATAGCTCAGCCTGGTAGAGCGGTCGGCTCTTAACCGACAGGCCACGGGTTCGAATTGACAGCAAAGTCTGTCTACCTTGGTCGGCATTGCAATAAAGCCGACCGGAGCTGCGAAATTCGCTGCAAGGGCGCCCTTCGGGCGCATAACGACGTTGCTGCATGAAAGTCCCGCTGGGCCCGCTTTATAATTCTGATAACGACGAGAGAAATCTGCAAAGCCGCATACTTTAATTTTTACAGTCTTCCTATTGCTTCAAGAAGTTTTCTGTGCCCCTCAATGAGATTTTTAAAATGAATAATCTCTTCAGCCACTATTTTAGCCCTTTGCTTATCTTCTGAACTCCCTGATTTTGCCCTCTTGCAGCTACCTTGCATATGCTTCATCATGGTGCTCCAGCCGCCAGAAATAAACGAATCTCTTGGCCTTGTACACTTTGAATAACAGCACAAAACTACGGTCAATATGCACTCTCTTGTAGTCTTTCAGGTCATACTTGCAGTTTTTGTATCTGTCTATGGCTGAAATGTCGTTGCTGACGATTTCCCTAATCTTTTTGTTCAGGGCAGTCACACGGATTTGATCTTTCTTTGAGAGCTTCCTTATGAGGACTTTTAGCTCGTCTGAGATGTCAAATTCGAGCATTGGCATCTGCACCGCATAATTTGTCAAGCTCCTCAAGTGTCATTTTTCTCTTGAATTTGTGCGCTTTTTCCCAGGAGTCGCATTCTGCAATCATTCTCTTCAGCAATTCATCGTTTATTTCTTTCTCTACGAATTCTTCGCCATACATGTTCGCAAACTTGTCAAGGGCTTCCGCTTTGTCTTTAAGACCAAATTTTTCTTTTATGACGCCAAGCACCCTGCTAGTGTAGTCATTCACTGAAATGCTCATTGAAGTCATTTAAAGTCACCTCGACTAATAATAAGTAACTAGGAATGACTTTTAATATATAAAGTTTACTGTATCGCTGGGCCCGCTTTTTTTCTGCAGGAATAAAAAATAAAGAATTATAAAAATAAAAATTAACAATCAGCCAAGCGTTCTTGTGTCGATGGCAACGTCGTTCAATGCGCCTGTGTCAGGGTTTTCTGCAACAATGTCATCAGGCACTGCAACCACTGCTTCTGGCGCTGGTGTCTGGGATGTTGCTGAGACTGGCGGCGTTGCTGAAGTTGCGCTTTGAACCGGCGTGCTGCTGGGCGGAGGAAGTTGCTGGGATGTGCAGCCTGCCAATGCAACTGCCAATACAAGCAGTGCGATAAACAGCGTCAGCGTTTTCATTGCGAATCACCCCTTAGGCTTTTTGCAAGCTCTTTTAGCTTTTGTCCTGCCTGGTATATGTTCTGCCAGGTCTGCTCAAACTCGCCTTCTGCATACTTGTTGCCTTTTGCAGCCATTGCCTTTGACGAGTCAAGCAGGGACTTAATCTGCCTTACAGGCTCGGTTTTGCCTGCCTCTATTGCTTTCGGTTCAATCTGCTGGAGGTAGCTTTCAATCTTTGCGATGTGGAACCTTGCCCACAGATGCAAGTGCAGCTGCCTGATTTCCTCAACCTTGGCTTGGAAAGCAGCGTCGTCAGTTATCTGCTGCGCTTCCTGGAGCATTGCCCTGAGCTGCTCTGCTTCAGCGATTATGGCTTCTTCTGCAGTTGTGTTCAGCCCTTTGGCTTTCATGTCTGTAACGACTTGGTTCCAGTTTTCAATAGCCTTTGTGATTTGTTGCTGCCTGACTGTTACTATGTTGCGCTGGGCATTGTTGTTGCAGTCGCTGAATGCATCAGTTGCAGCTTTCCAGTCTGCAATCGCCTGAACTATTCCTTCTCTTCTTTCCCTTCTGCTCTGATTCAGCGTTCTCCATTCGTTCTTGGCTGTTATCAGCCTGCTGCCGAATGTTTTGAAGGATGTAGTCAATGTTGTTCTTGCATAGGTGTTGAAGCCTTTTACATCGCCGGCATCTGCATACTCCTTGAGCTTCTCTATGTTTGAATTTATAGTGTCTGCCGCAGGTGTTGAATTCACCAGCTTTGACAGTATATCTGATTGCGCTTTCACAAGCTCTGCCCTGCATGCCAGATGCGTATACCTTGCCTCAAGGTTGTTCCTTGTGGTGGTGTTGTCGTCGGCAAAGGCAGCGCTGGCCAGAATTAAAAGCGCCAATGCGAACAAAATTATCGGTTTCATTTTCCCAACCTCCTTTTTTATAAGGGGTGTATTGGTAACTAGAATTTAAATCTTTGCAGGCAAATATTATAAATTCTTCTTCCTTTCTTTGCCGCATTAATGCTTGTGTTCTTTGTAAAAAAATCAGGATAAAGTTTAAATAGCGTGCAAAAATCATAGCTGGTTATGGAAAAAGAAGGAGACGAGCTTTTCTGGGCAGACCAGATTGCCAAGAAGATTATAACAAGGGAAAAATTCCGTTACACTAATAATAAAATCCCGAAGTTCTCGGAATATGTTGTAAAGACATCTGCCTCAATCTCAGGAGTTCTGCACATAGGCAGGATGAGCGACAGTGTCCGCGGCGCGTCTGTTTACAGGGCTCTTCTTGATGCTGGCGTCAAGGCAAAGCTTATCTGGGTTGCAGAGGACATGGATCCCTTAAGAAAGATTCCGGAGGGCGTTCCTGAAAGCTTCGAGCAGTATATCGGAGCTCCGGTTTCAAGGATACCTGACCCTTACGGCTGCCATGATTCCTATGCAGGCCACCACACTGACGAGTATTTCAAGGTGCTTCATGAGTTTGTTTTTGAGGACATGGAAAAGTTCTCCATGCAGAAAGAGTATGAGAAAGGCTCGTTTTTGCCTTACATAAAAAAAATTCTTGGCATGAAAAGCCTGGTTATGGAAATCCAGAACAAGCAGCGCACTAATCCTTTGAAAAGCTGGTGGAGCCCCTGGCAGCCTGTCTGTGCAAACTGCGGAAAAATATCAACCCCCCAGGTCAAGCTGGCTGAAGACGGAAAAGTCAGCTACATTTGCAAAGACTATGCATTTGAGAGCACGATTGCAAAGGGCTGCGGTCACAAAGGTGAGGCTGACCCTGCAAAAGATGCCGGAAAGCTCGTGTGGAAAAGTGAGTGGGCAGCCCAGTGGGCAAAATGGAAGATTGCCTCTGAAGGGGCAGGCAAGGAATACCAAGTGCCCAACAGCGCCTTCTGGATAAACGCAGAGATTGTTGAAAAAATTCTTGATTTCCCGGCGCCAGAGCCGATTTTCTATGAGCACATTATGATTGACGGCGCCAAGATGTCAGCCTCCTTGGGCAATGTGGTCTATCCAAAAGACTGGCTTGAAGTGGCAACTCCCCAGCTTCTTAGGTTTTACTACAACAAGCGCCTTATGATGGCAAGAAGCTTTTCGTGGAAGGACCTGCCGCAGCTTTATGATGAATACGCCCGTGCCGGCGACATATACTTTGGAAACATTCAGCTGGACAACAAAAAGGAAATTGCGCATATGAAAAAGCTCTACGAGTTTTCAAACAGGAAAGACTCGCTTGAAAAGCCAATGAAGATGAGCTATGCCCATGCAACGATGCTTGCCCAGATATTTGACGACGATGACAAGATTATTGCCTCGCTGAAAAAGACAGGGCAATACCAGACTGACATGAGAGAGCAGATATTCAGCGTCATAGCCATGGCAAGGAACTGGCTGCAGAAATATGCGCCTGAGGAAAGCAAGTTTGTCCTGCAGGAAAAAGTTCCAAACGTGCAGCTTTCTGAAAAGCAGAAGCAGGCGCTGAAAATCATAGCTGAAAAGCTCCGCGCAAAAGAGTGGAATGAGAAATCATTGTTTGAGGAATTCTACGCAATTGCCAAGGAGCTTCAGATGGAGCCAAAAGACCTTTTCAAGGCAGGCTATCTTGTGCTGCTCAACAAAGAAAGAGGTCCGAAACTTGCGCCTTTTGTCATTGCATTGGGAGAGAGAGCTATTAAGTTGTTTGAAGCTGTTTGATTACTCCAGCGTTACCCCGCTCCATAGCTGCCATGCTTCTGGGTCCGGTGCTGACGCGCCGTACAGGAAGTAAGGCGAGGCAGTCCTGCCGAAATACGACGCGTGAATGTCAGTCCAGCTGTCCCTTCTTCCTGAGCTGAGCCCGTAGATTGAGCTTCCAAACACTTTCCAGCCGCCTATCAAAGCCCTGTAGTCCTGATGTCCAGGCTCGACTATTATGTCAACCTCGCCCTTTTCAGCATCTTTCTTTATCCTGTCAATAAATTCCTTAATCGGCGCGTTGCCCTCTCCTGGCGTGACGTGCTCGTCTTCCCATCCGAAATTATCTGAGACATGGACGTGCCCCATGATTTTGTCCTTCCTCCATTTCTCAGCTTCCTTCAAGTACCAGTCCTTGAAGCGTTTGTCTGCCTGCTCAATTGTCTCGCCAGGCTTTTCTATGAAATATTTCCTCCAAACATTCACATGCCCTGTGTCCCATGTTGCCTTGATGTGCTGCTCCGCAAGCGCCCTTGCTTGCTGCTCGCCGTATTTCGGCGCAATGTCTTTCGCCATTTTATCCCTTGCCTTCAGCACAGCTTCCCTCACTTCCTCCGGATGCCCTCCGAACTGCTCGGGAAACATTGTCTCGATAGAGACGTAAAGGGGTTTTTCCATCTTCTGCCCTTCCCTTGCTTCCTTCATTATTTTTTCCCTTTCCATTGCATAGATTGCAGCACGGGCTATTGTGTCTGAGGTCTTGTCTGTTGCATATTTCTTGATTGTTGTCGTGTTCCTGAGCTGCTCCTCTGCTGTTGCTGCCATGACATCTGCTGCTGCAGATGACTCGTGCGTCATCCTCAGGCGGTCACGGTAGTATTTTGTCATCTTGGTCAAGTATTCCACAGGGTCCTCTATATCGGGAGGGACAAAAAGACTTCCTCTATCTGACTGCTTTAGCTTCCAGTGCTCCTCCGGCGGAAGTTTCGCCTTCAGATTTTTGTAGAATTCAAGTGATTTTTCCATTTTTTCGAGTTGTTCTTTGTCCTGCTCATAAGTCATCCCGTAGAACAGCGAATGTCCTTTTGACTGCAGTATCTGGTTTTCCATCTGTGTCTTGAAAAACATTTCTTCAGCGCTTAGCTCCTTGCCAGGATATTTCTTGTTCCATTCTTCTGAGCGGTTTTGGAAATAATTCCAGTCCCTCCTTACAGTCTTGAAGTCTGTGCCCTCAGGACTCCATATCGGAACGCGGTTGAAAAGCTTCCTCAAGTCAATTTCATCCTTGTCGATGAGGCCGCCCTGTATGTCAACCCAGTATGTCTTGCCGTTCACCACTTTTTCCTGGTATGCTGGCTCGTATACAACCATGTCCTTTCTCACAGGCGTTATCTGCCCTGTCCTTATGTCAACGACATGCCTTACCGCTTTGTTCTTCTCTTCAGGGTATGCTTGGAATTCTGGAAAGCTGTCAAGGATTGGTCTTGGAAACTCGTTTGCATGCACAACAACCGCGCCTCCCTGAGTTACATCTGCTGCAAAGTCAATTGCCCTTTCAACTTCGTGAAGTGCCTTTTCCCTTGCGTGCTCGTCAAATCCCCCTTCGCCAAGCCCTGCAAGGCTTCCTGCTGAGGGCGTTGCATGGGTTGTCAGCTGGACCTCGTTTGCCTTTGCCAGCTCTCTCATGTCCATTCTTTCTTCCCTTCCATACATCTCAGGAGTTGTGTTCCCTTGCGACATTGAGCCTTTGCCCCTGCCCATAAAGCCTAACTCAACTCTTGATGCGCCCTGGAATATTTTTGCCTGCAGGGCTTTCAGCTGGTCCTGCATAGGCGGGGCTGAGATTCCTATGTCTTTCGGGCTCAGCCCTATGGCTGCAACTTCTTCTGGGTTGTCTCCTGGAGCGCCTTCCCCTGGCGCGAGGGGCATGTAATAGCCCCGGTCCATTGCATTGTAGTAAAATTGGTTAAATATCATCAGTAGCTGCTCCTTTTTTCCTCACGTTTTTCGTATTTTGCGCCTGTGACGCTGCCTGATTCATAGGGATTTACCTTTTCAACTTTTCCGGTTGTCACGCTTGTGTTCCTGTTGTAAATGTCCATGGGGTTGTTCTCTTCCCGCGCTTTTTCAATTGCTGTGCCGTAGACAGGAGCTTCAGAGCCCCTTCTTGCAGAAGGGCTTCCTGCTTCACTTCCGGCGACCTCCTCAAGACTTCTTGCGGCTGGAGAAGTTCCTTCAGCAGCTCCCTGAACATTTACAAATCGCTTTGTTGCAAACATGCTTTTTTCT
Organism: Candidatus Woesearchaeota archaeon; assembly: GCA_043807015.1. Classification (GTDB taxonomy): domain Archaea; phylum Nanobdellota; class Nanobdellia; order Woesearchaeales; family UBA10216; genus JAZDGJ01. The sequence continues at coordinate 17,590 of JAZDGJ010000039.1, forward strand.
TCAGCTGTCAAAAGCTGTGAAATGTTCTCTGCTCTCATCTGCGGGATGGGAATGTCTTTTTTCTCCTTTGCCTCTCCAATTTCGCGCATTGACTCTGATATCAGAGTCTCAGCTTCCTCAATCTCCTTCTTTTTGCTTTCTTCAATCTCCTTAAGCCTTTTAATGCGCTCTTCAGGAGAGAGTGTTTTAAGTTCTTCCATTGATGGCATTTTTGTTACCAGGTGAGCATGCCATGCATTTTTTTGTAATTTTTGTAGGCAGTGTAGAGGGTGGTTTTGAGACTTTTTTCAGCAGCAAGCTTCTCAGTTTCAAGCTCCAAGGCGCTCTTTTTCATCCATTTCGGCTTTTCCTTTTTGCCGCCCTGGAATGCGCTTGCAAGCTCTCCAAATCCCTTGAAGACTGCCAAAAACGGGTCAAGCACGTTTTTTCCCTGCGGCGTTCCAGTTTTTTTGGGAATCTCGTCTTCGGGGAATTTTTCTCCGCTTTCCCTTAGGTAATCCTTCAGCTCATCTCCCAGTGCTTCCATGGCTGCCTTGACAGACTCGTTGACTTCGCTCAGGAGCTCCATATCTTCCGCTTCCCTCATCCTGACGTAGTTCTTTATTTCAGGATCACTCCAGACATAGCCCCTTAGCACCATGTCAAATTTTCCTGTGTGCGCAGGTCCTCTTTGGTAGCCCTCCTGCGTGTAGCTTAATGCAGGCCTTGTCCTGTATTTTATGTTGAGAAGTATGCACGGGTGAACTACTCTTTTTGGGTTCTCGCTTGTGCAGAGCACCTCAATTTCTATCACTGCGCCTTCAAATGCTGTTATCAGCTCTGCTGTGTTGAGGTTTTTCTCGCTTAGCTGAAGCTTCCTTATGTTCCTGAGATAGGGCTTTATCCAGCCCATGTAGAGCTTTATTGTCTCGTAATGCTGCCTGAGGTATTTCAGCGTGAAGCTCCTTCTGGTCTTCAGCTCCTTGTACGTTCGGATCTTCCACATGTAATACTGGGTGAGCTTTCTGCCCAGCACTTCCTTGACTTTTTTGTTGAAGCCCTCCATCTTGTCAATTCTTTTGTCAAGGCTCTCAATGATTGTCTTCACTTTTGCGTCATATTCCGCAGAGGTCTTCCACTCGCCAGCGCCCTTGTCGTCTGCCCTCACCCTGAAAAACAGGTCAGGAAGCACGGTAAAGCCAACTGTCTGTGCAAGCCCGTAAACTGAGGCAGCGTTTTTTGTGCCGCCCTCAACCTGGTCAATCCAGACTCCCTTCAAAGTTATGTCAGAGCCAACCCCCTCATCATCATTCTTTCTTGTGAAGCTGTTGTTATAGTAGCCAAGCCTTTCGTCAATAATCCTTAATTCCCTGACTATCTGGAAAAGCGCCTTTGTCATCTCGCTTATGCCTTTGAGGTATTGCCCTGCCTTGTCCTGCTGCAGCCCAAGCCTCTGCTCTGAAACTCCAAAGAAGGCGCTCTGCTCTGATGCGGCAAAGACGTCAGCTATCTTGTAAAACTTGTTGAAGCCCCAGTCATACCTCAGCTCGTCCATCATCCAGAAGTACGCATCCTCAATATACTGGTTTATTGACTCAAGAACAAGCCTGTACCTGTAAATTGGGCTTGGGAAGCCTGTCTTCTCCTTGATGTGGAGGTGCATTTCTGCTTCTTCCTCACCTTCCCCTTTCTCATTTACAAAATAGTATTTTTTCAGCAGGCTTTCTTCGGTCATGTCAGTGTTCCTCTTTGGAATTGCTCTTTATAAATTTGTCCCTCATCAGTAAAACGGGACAGGAGGGAGACCTTATCACTGCATTTATCACTGCGCACTGCCTCCCTCCCCATTCCTGAATCCACCCCTGCATATGCAAAAACGTCATCTTATTTCCCTCAATGCTCTCGGCAGCGTCTCAATCAGCTCGCTCGCCAAAAAGCCATATCCTTTCTCCTTCAGCAGCATATCCCCTGCCCTGCCGTTTGCATAGGCTGCTGCGCAGGATGCCTTGAAGGGATTTTTTCCCTGCGCCAAAAGACCTGCTGCCAGCCCTGCAAGGACGTCTCCGGTTCCGGCAACAGTCATGCCCTCGTTGCCTGTCTTGTTAAACGCAACTTTTTCCCTTGATATTATCTCGTCAATCCTTCCCTTGAGGAGTATTACATTATTGCCAAGCTTTTTTCTCAGCTGCTGCTTTGAAATCCCGTTGGTTTTAAGCAGCTGATTTAGCTCTCCTTTGTGCGGCGTGATAATCGCATTTGAAATCCTGCTGAGATTTACTGCGGCAATGGCATCGGCATCTATCACTTTAAGCCTCTTGATCCCCGTGCATAGCGACGCTGCAAATTTCCTTGTCTTCATTTTTTCGCCGATGCCATTGCCAATCAGTATTGTATCAAAATGATCTGACATCCTGATTAGCTTCTTCACAGACGAGCTGGCAAAATAATCTCCCTTGAATTTCGTTGTTATGATGTCAGGCGAGATGCAATTTATCGCCCAGGCGACTTTTTCTGGGGCAGCTATTTGTACCCAGTCTGCGCCTGAGCGATAGGCAGCCATAGCCGCCAGCATCACACAGCCAACATAATCTATTGAGCCCCCAATTATCAGAACCCTGCCATTCTCCCCCTTATGGGAGGTCTTTTGGCGCAATTTCAACTTCACATCTTTTTCCGTCAAATATCTCATCTCTTGCCCGTCCTGAGTGGCATGCTTGCCCGTGTTCCCGACAGCCTTTTCATCGCCTCAAGATGGTTTATGACCATCTGCCTTAATTCCACAAAATCCGCTAAGTGCTTCATTTTGTCCTGCGTAATACCAAATCACCCCTCTTGTCGAGTTCTATCTCTATCCTGTCTCCCTTCTTCCATTTCTTTGCCATGACAATCTGCTTTGGCAGGGTTATCTTGAACTGCTCGTTGCTGTCATACTGAAGCTTAACCATTATGCATACTCCTATGATTTAATTAATCTATAAAAATAACGCTGGAAATATATATACTTTTCCTTTTTCCAGAAGCAAAAGGTTTAAATATTCCATTTCCAAAGGGAGGACAAGGTGATACTATGAAAAAAAGAGGACAGATGATGATGGGCAGTAGGAAGATAGCCAGCTACGGCCTTGGTTTTGTTATGCTTGTTTTGGGATTGATCCCGCTGCTTAACTTGTTCAGCGTAATCAGCTTCAGCATACCAGTGATTCCGATGATGATACTGTACGTGCTTGCAGTGATTGCAGGAATATTACTGTTCTGGGACGGAATTAGCGAAGGCATGAGCGCAATGGGCATGGGCCAGATGCTGATGTTTGCCAGCTATGCCTTGGCGATTGCATCGCTTGCAATCGGAATAGTGCCGATACTCGGTGCCCTGAACGTGATTGCGTTTTCGTTCGGTTTCATAGGGACAACTATTGTATACGCCCTGTTCGTAATCGACGGCATACTGCTGATATTCGGCGGCACGCAGGGATTTTGAATTTTTTTTATATTTATTTTTTTGATTAAAAGACTATTATAAGTCTAAAGACTTTTTTCCCCTGCTGTGGCATATTAGTAAAAAGCAAGAAAAAATAACAATCTTTAAATAGCTGTAATTGCGGTAATAGGCTGTTATTTAAGGTGCGCAACGTGAAAAAGAAGCCATTCATAGCAGCAATATCATTACTCATGCTTCTCCTGTCTTTCACCCCCGCGCTTGCAGCAGTGGACCCCAACGGCCCCTGGGCAAAATTGCTTGACTTCTTCAACCTTAACTTTTTAGGCGGTGAAGGCGGCAATTCAGATTATTACGTTGGCTTCATGAGACTGGTTATCTTTCTCATCCTTTTCGCAGTGATTGACAGAGTGCTTAAGGCAATTCCAGCCTCTGGCGGCAGTTTCGGCTCGGGCGGCGGATTGTTCAGCCATGGCAACACAGCAGCGGTCGTTGCATTATGCTTTGCCGCGATTAGCGCTGTTTTCATACCTGGAGAGATACTGCTCACTATAGGAGCCACCTATGGAACTGCAGTAGTCTGGATTCTTCTTGGCGGGTTTATCTTCGGTCTTCTCGCTTTGTATTGGACACTCCATAAAACAGACGAAGGAAAAATATTAAGCAAAAGCAGGAGAATCCTTGCTATGTTTCTCCTCGGCACGATCATTTGGGCGATAACTTTTATCAAACCCAAGATGAATGAATATTTAGAGTCCACGGCTGGCACTTTAGGCGAGGCAGCAGGCGGCACATTCGGCAACATTATGGATTTTGTCCTGTATGCAACAATTGCCCTAATTTTTTGGGATGCAATTCATCTTTTCAGCGGCTCTGGCGTGGGCAGCACGATCGGATCCGGCGTGTCAAACACTTTCAAAAGATTAAAGGCTGAAGACAAGGATGAGTCAGAAGTTGAGCGGGAAGTCCTTGCTGTCAGGAACATCTCAAACGCAGAGACAAATATTGACAGGCAGCATAGGCGGATTGGCACTTTGGTATTCAGCAATGTAAAGAATTATGAAGAGAACCTAAAGGAAGCTCACCAGTTCATGTTGGAAGTGGTGGCGCTTGAGCAGGAGGCAGCAACCCTGTATAATGAAATGAAAGCAGGAAATGCTCCTGCTGGTGTGCGGGATAGGATAGAACAAATAAGGAAAAAATACAAGGATTATGTCGGCAGAGTATCCCAGAAGGTAGCTGCAGCTGTAAATGCGTTGAATGCTGAAAAGAAAGCGTTGATAAGAGATGCCCAACTGTTTAATGTTGAGAAAGCCAGGGATGGCCAAATTAACGGGCTTCTCCGAAGAGTTTGGGCTCTTACAGGCAAAGACGGAAAGATGATAGCCCAGCACATGAACAACACTTACATAAATAAAAAACAAGAAGCTGCACTCAAAGAGGTCCATCAGATGGCGGCAGAGATTGATAGGTTGATTGCGCTAAGAATGAGAGTTGACCAAAACGAATTTATGAGAGTCCAGAACCTGGAAAGAGACTTGCAAAACGAGCTTCTGCAGACTGAGCAGTTGCTTGCAAGGATTAAGCAGGTGCAGGCAGCCGGCACCTTCATTCGCGAGGACCATCTTGTTGACATTGTAAAATGGCTTGCACAGCTTCAAAACTTTGGGAATATGGAGCAGTATAAAATCCAAGGGCTTAGCCAGCAGGAAATGGTTGAATTGAAGGGCTTTGACCCGAAATTCAGGATGCTTGAGGCAAAGATGATTGCACTCTCTTACGAAGAAAGAACCCTAATCAAACAAGAAAAAAATGCCGAGAAGAAAGTTGAACAGCAAGTTGGAAAGGATTTTGGAACCCAGGGAAAGTTTCCTGGATTTTAAAAGTTATTCTATCACTTATAAATCACTTCTGCACACCCAGCTTGCTGAGAGCAAGAGTCGCCAACCTGTTGCCGGGATGATACTTACCATTAAACTTTGACAGCTCTGCAAACGCCTGCTCATTGTGCCCGAGTTGCTGATGCGCAATTCCGATGAATAAGTCAACATGCAGGCTGTCATATCCCATGCTTCTGGCTTTCTCAAGCTCCTGCAGGGCTTTCCCATAAGCTTGTCCCTGCATAAGCAGCATTCCAGATTCCTTGTGCATAAAACTCCACCCCTTTCCCTTCAGCAGGTTGTGGATGAAGAAGTAGTCCCTGACGTCTGTTTCTTGCTTCCTTCCAAATCCGAATGTCGGCAGCCTTACACTAGCATTTATTTCCTTTCTCGTTCCTAGGAATGTCGGCAGCCTCAATCTGCCGCCTACTGAGAAAGTTGATGCTTCCCTTACCGTATCATCAATGTATTCTGCAACTGGCTGCGCGGCGTAAACACCGCTTTTAGCCATGCTGGCTGCCTCTGCCCTTAATGTTTTGTTTGCAGCGAGAACGCTTGGAACGTCGATGGCTGTGGTTATGCCGTATCCCAAAGCCCTTATCTCGTTGAGCTTTTTCTCAACTTCGCTGTAAGAAGATTCAGTATCAGGATAATTTTCAATTATGGACTCTATGCTTTTGACGCGTCTTTCAAGGTCGTCTTCGTTCGCAGTGAAAGATGCCAGTGTGCCATTATAAACTAAGCGTGCTTGTTTCAAAGCATCTTTTGCCGTTTTTGGAAGGAATGGTCCTTTGAGTGGTGCAAGAGTCATCTTTAGCTTGAGGTGGTCTGCGCTTATCTCGCGGTCAATAAGATCAGAATGCCGTGGTTTGCCGTCAATGCATTCAAGAGTATTGCCTGCTACAAGATATGTTCTGGTCAGCAATTCTCCGCGGCTTATCATTTTGCACCTACGGCTGTTGAACAGTTACACCCACTATGACTGTTGTGCTCTTCGGCTGAGTGGCGGCAGCTGCCTTTTTGGCAGTCTTCCTTGCCACAACATCCCGCAGCCTGCCGTGCTGTGCAGCAATGACTGCGGCAGCTTCCTCTTCTGGAAGGGTAACGGCAATATTGTCAAAAGCCTGCAATCCGTTCTGTTCATCAAGGATTTTATCCAGGGCTGTGACAAGGGCGCTTGGCTTGCCTGAGCCAGTCTCCAGTGATTCGCTATGGTACAATACCTGCGCCATTCCTGATAATGTTTCGTAAAGTCCCTTTGGCGAAACACTGATCTCATATGTTCCACCGTTGCTTTTTATTGATTGGAGCTCGCCCTTAGCCTTGGCAACAGCTTGGTCATAAGTCAGACCTCTGAAGAATCTTTCACTGTTGATATGCCCTGTTGCTGCAGCGAGTGCAGTCAATGGTTTTACTGCCTTTGTTTCGAAAGCTGTCTCAAATTTTTCCCTAGTCTGTTTTGCCGCCTCTGAGATGCTCTTTGAGTCAAATCTAATCTTTTTGTGGTCATGTTCAGCAGCAATTTCCCTTACTTTTTCTCCAAGGTCATAGCCAAGAGTTGCGTTATCTGGCGTGAAAATTCCCGGGGTTGTTCCTTTCAGGTTGCTAGAAGCCCTTACCCTGCGATCTACTGTGCCATAAGGCAGTTTTCTATTCATGTGGAAACTTGGATTCAGCGCATCAGTCCTCACATACTGCATGATGCCGCCAATCAACTGTCTAGCTCCACTGGCTATATCTTCATTTGAATAACCTAGATTTTGCATTGCCATCAATATCCCTCCGTGAATGTGTTTTATAGGAGGGAATCTAAGAGGTATATAAATCTTTCTATTTGTAACTACTATGTAGTGGCGATATGCCAGTTTGCGAGGCATAGAACAAAACAGTCTCTTCAAGGAGCGCAGCAGCTTCCGGGTTTTCCCGGACCACTTTCACTTTAACCTGCTTTGGCTGTATTCCCCAATATGGGCTGCGGTAATTTCCTTTG
>JAZDGJ010000040.1:0-10990 GCA_043807015.1 Candidatus Woesearchaeota archaeon
ATAGCTGACATGAAGCTTGTTTCCAGCCTGAAGGAAAAGGAAATCGAAGGGTCGTCTTTTGTAAAAAAAAATCCAAAGCTGCCGACAATTTCAATACTGCATACTGGAGGCACAATCGCCAGCAAAGTTGATTACAGGACAGGAGGCGTAACTGCCAATTTCTCGGCTGCAGAGATGCTGCAGATGTTCCCGGAACTCACCAAGATTGCCAATATTGAGTCAAGGCAGATTGCAAAAATGCAATCTGAGATGATACGCTTTGTGCACTACAACATTATGGCTGATGCGGTTGAAAAAGAAGTAAAGAATGGTGTCGATGGAATAATAATAACCCATGGAACTGACACTATGCATTACAGCTCTGCAGCATTGGCATTCATCCTTGAGAACCTTCCGGTCCCTGTAATGCTTGTCGGAGCCCAAAGAAGCTCTGACAGGGGCAGCAGCGACGCGGCGGTAAACCTAATCAACGCGGCTTATTTCATTGCAAACTCTGACTTTGCAGGCGTTGCCATATGCATGCATGAAACAATGGATGACAACAACTGCCTGATACTGCCTGCAACAAAGACAAGAAAAATGCACACAAGCAGAAGGGATGCCTTTAGGCCGATAAATACAAATGCAATTGCGCGGGTTAACTATGAGGAAGGCAAGATTTCATTTTTGTCAAGTTATACAAAAAAAGGCAGCGGAAACCTTGAAGTCAGGCATATTGATGAGCGGCTTAAGGTCGGGATAATAAAAACGCACACAAACATGTTTGCTTCTGAGTTTTTAGCTTTCAAGGACTTTGATGGACTGGTGATAGAAGGAACAGGCCTCGGGCACATCCCAAATGAAGAAATTGATAACTATACAGCAGAGAATAAGAAAATATCTGAAGCTGTTGCAGAATTGACAAAAAGTGGTGTTGTAGTTGTGATGGCTCCCCAGACGATTTATGGCAGGATACAGATGAATGTCTACACTCCCCAGAGGGAATTGCAGCAGAGCGGTGTTCTTGGCCATTTGAGCGACATGACTCCAGAAACAACTTTCATTAAGCTCGCCTGGCTTCTCAGCAACTATAAGAAATCTGAATTAAAAGAGCTTATCGCCAAGAATTTAAGGGGCGAGGTAAGCGAAAGGACTGAAAAAGAGGCGTTCCTGATATAGATGCAAACCATCAGAGAACTGATAAACAAGCTTAAGTGGGACAAGAAAGAGAATCCTGCTGAATACGTTTTCTACTACCTGGATAAAAAGGAGCTTCTGCCGCTGCAATTTAAAGATATAAAGAGACTGGATGGGACTTTTCTTGTAGTTGGCGACGACGAAACTTACATTCCGATGCACAGAATCAGGAGAGTTGAGAAAAAAGGGAGACTGATATTTGAGCGTTAGAAAAGTTTATATATTCCGAATATATTCTACATAGCGGTGGTGTATATATGGTACAGGCAATGATAAACATTTCGAAAGATGCAAATCAAATCTTGAATATTGTAAAGGCAAGATATAATCTTAGAGATAAGTCTGAAGCTATTGAAAAAGTTGTTTTAAGTCGCGGAGGGGAGTTGTTGGAACCTGAACTGCGACCTGAATTTATCCAGAAGATGAAGCGGATATCGAAAGAAAAAACGATAAAAATAGGTACGCTCGAGAACTTCAGAAGGAGATATGGTTTGAATTAAAATGTACTCCTTTGAAGTTAGAGATCATTTGGGCAAGACATTTGAGAAAATAGGAAAAAAGAACAGAAAACAATTAGAGATCATCCACAATAAGATTGCAGAAGTCTTACAAAATCCACAGCATTATAAAAATCTCAGAAGCCCATTACAACACCTCAAGAGTGTTCACATAGACAAGAGTTTCGTTCTCTTGTTTTCAGTTGATGAGAATCTTAAGAAAATTATTTTTGAAGAACTTGACCATCATGACAGGATTTACAAATAGGTTCTTGAGCTCCGACTAAATTAATACTCTTCCATAAGGGAAGCTCCCTGCACCCTTGCTTTGAAAAGCTCCTCTGCGTCCTTTGCTCTTGAGGCAAGCAGGCTTTTGTAGTGCATCGGCACAGTTACCTTGGCTTTTATTGTGTTGGCTGCCTCTATGGCTTCCTGGACATCCATGGTGTAGGTTCCGCCAATCGGCAGCAGTGCAACATCTATTTCACCCAAGTGCTTCATTTCTTCAATAAAGTCTGTGTCGCCAGCATGGTATATTTTCCTTCCCTCAAATTCAATGACATAGCCGACCCAATTGTTTGGCTTCGGATGGAACGAGCGCCTGTCCAGCTTCACGTTGAAAGCCGGAACAGTCCTGAATTTTATGCCTTCCACAGTGTATTCAGAACTCGGCTTTACGAGGACAACATTCTCAAAACCGTTGACATGGACAGGGCTTACTATTACTGTCTTCTTGTCTGCAACCTTTTTTAGGTCTTCAGGGCTCAAATGGTCAAAATGACCATGCGTAATGAACACAATGTCTGCTTTCTCTGCCTTTTTGAGCTTGTAAGGGTCAATATAGATTGTCTTAGCCCCCTTAAGAAGGAAAGACGAATGCCCGCAGCATGTTATCCCGTCCAAAAGCCCCATACAAGAATAAATTAGCTGTCTGGATAAAAAGTTTTTGGTAAGGTTTAAAAATGAAAGCCCTTTCGCTGAGGGGCATGGAAGAAAATGGTATTCGGGGAGTCATAGACCCTGATATTCAGGGAGCGGAAGCTCTTGAGAATATGCTACAGGAATCCAGCGACCCAAAGAGAAGAATAGCCCTTGCAGACGAAGCGATAATGATTTATGACATGGCTTTGTATCGACATAACGGCAATGGAAAATTTAAGGAAGACGTCAGGAAAAAGTGCCATGAACTTATGGCGGTCAGGGCTGCTGAAATGGCTTTCATGAAAACCGGAAAACACCCCCTCATCGAAAACTTTCTTAAAAATTACTTGGAAACAAGCAGACATCTCGCGGAATTCCGTTACAGCATACAAGGGTCTCAAGTCCTGACGAGAGAGGAATTGGCTAAAGCGAGTGAGGCATTGGCTAAAGTAACTCGCCTGCTTGAGAGTGCAAAATGGTTTAAGAGTTTGGATCTCGCCAAAAGCGTGATAGGCGATCTTGAAGGCAAAAAGGCGTACATTTCAGTCGCATATTGCTCATGAAGCTCCTAAACCTTTAAATATTCCAACTTAGCCTTCCGTTCCACTTATGGAACAATTGTTCCTTGTATGATTAAATAAGAAAACAAAAGTTATTTAAAGGAACATATGTTCCATACGTGATATGATACGGAAGTATGCCCTATTCAGGGTCTTTGAAGGCCTGAGAAACAGCGGCCAGAAAGAGTCGGTAAGGTCGTTGGCGAGGAAAGCAAACGTCGGGGTAGCAACTGCCAAGAGGTGCTTTGATTATTTGCTTGAAAAGGGTCTTGTGAAGAGGGAAATCCTGGGGCGGCTTTACCAGTATAAGTTAAACGAGGAAAGCCTGCTGATGAGGCAGCTTAAAATAGCCATGTCTATTGCTGAGCTGGAAGAAGCGGGGCTTGTAAAGGAGCTATTGGCAACCCATCCAGAAATCACATCAATTGTTTTGTTCGGCTCGGCTGCAAATGGAAGCGATATGCCGAAAAGCGATATTGACATTTTAATAATATCAAGAAAGGAGCTTAAAATGAAGCCGCTTCATGCTGAAAGGGCGCTAAAAAAAGAGGTGGCGATAGTAAAATACTTGTATTCTGAGTGGCGGAAAAAGGCGGAAAATGACAAAGCATTTTATGACAGGATAATAGTTGAAGGGATTCCATTATACGGCGAAATGCCTGTGGTGAGATGATGAATTTAGAAGATTGCTTTGAGCAGGGCTTACTGAAAAAAGAGCTGCCAGATACTGAGAAGGTTAAGAAGTCAGTAGAAACAGCAAGCCGTAAGCTGGGTTTGGCAAAAAGGCTTTTTGAACTGAAAATATTTGAAGAAACAATCCTGAATGCCTATTCCGCCATGTTCCATGCTGCGAGAGCGCTGCTGTTTCGCGATGGCATCAGGGAAAAAAGCCATTACGCCTTATTTTTATACGTAAAAGAAAAGTATTCAGATAAATTGGAGAGAAGGTTTATCAACGAGCTCAATACGCTAAGGATTGAAAGGCACGAAATCAGCTACGGCTTAGAAAAGCCTGAAATCAGTGAAGCTGAAGCAGGGGAAGTTATAAAAGTAGCTGAACACTTCATTTCAGCAGTTAAGAAAATCCTGTGATGCAAATGGTTTTTGACTATGAGAAGCTCGGCTTGAAATCAGGCATTGAAATTCACCAGCAGATAGATAGCAAAACAAAGCTTTTCTGCAACTGCCCGACCTTGATACGGGATGACCAGCCGGATGTTCTTGTCAGGAGAAGGCTTCGGGCTTCTGCAGGCGAGACTGGAGAGGTTGACGTTGCTGCAAAGTATGAGCAGGGCAGGCAGAAATACTTCATCTATCAGGCATACAATGACAGCACTTGCGATGTGGAGCTTGATGATGAGCCGATACACGAGCTGAACTCAGAAGCGTTGGAAGTAGTGCTTCAGGCTGCTGCGCTGACAAAGGCAAGGGTTGTTGACTTAATCCAGGTGATGAGGAAAACTGTTGTGGATGGAAGCAACACCTCTGGCTTTCAAAGGACTGCTCTTGTTGCGAGAAACGGCTTCATTGAAACGTCAAAGGGCAGGATTTCCATACCACTCATTTGCATTGAGGAGGAAGCTGCAAAGATTGTGGAAAGGACTTCTGAATATGATGTTTACAACCTTTCAAGATTGGGCATACCGCTGATTGAGATTGCGACAGGCGCTGAGATAAAGAGCCCTGAACAGCTCAAAGAAGTAGCAGAGCACATTGGCATGATTGTCAGGAGCACAGGCAAGGTTAAAAGGGGCTTAGGCACAATAAGGCAGGATGTCAATGTCTCAATAAGGGAAGGCGCCAGGGTTGAAATTAAAGGCGCCCAGGACCTTAGGCTTTTGCCAAGGCTGCTTGAGCTGGAAGTTGGAAGGCAGGTTGCATTGGTTGAGGTAATGAAAGAGCTCAATGCAAGAAAAGCAGCAGTTGATTCATCAATAATTGACTTGGCTTATGTGCTTGAAAAATCAGAGTCAATGCTTGTGAAAGAAACGCTTGCCAAAGGCGGCAAGATACTTGCATTAAGGCTTAAGGGCTTTAAAGGCTTGGTTGGAAAGGAGCTTATGCGTGACCACAGGCTGGGAACAGAGCTGTCTGACTATGGCAAGGCATTTGCAGGCGTTAGCGGAGCCATCCATAGCGACGAGCTGCCAAACTACGGCATTACTGCTGAAGAGACAGCAGGCATCGCAAAGAAAATGGCTTGCGGAGATAACGACGCTTTCATATTTGTCGCTGCCCCTCCTGAAAAGGCATCGGCAGCGTTAAAGGCAATTGCCAAAAGGGCAGAGCAGGCTTTGAAAGGAGTTCCTGAAGAGGTCAGGAAGGCAAATGAAGACGGAACAACAACTTTCCTGAGACCAATGCCTGGCTCGTCAAGGATGTATCCAGAGACAGACATACAGGCAATAAAGCCAGACATGAAAATTGAGATACCTACACTGATTACGGAAAAAGCAAGGGAGTTCGAAGAAGGCGGCATAAGCAAGGAGATTGCCTCGCAGCTGTCAAAGTCTGCAAAGCTGAAAGAGTTTGAATTCTTCAGGGCAAAATACAGCGCAATTCCGCGGCTGTTCCTTGCCTCTACACTGCTCAGTGCAGAGAAGGAGATAAAAGCAAGATACAAGGCAGAGGGCATAATCAGGCGTGAAGATTACGACGCTGTTTTCAATGCCCTTAACAATGGGAGCATCAGCAAAGAGGCAGTGATTGAGATACTGGCTGCAGTCGCCAAAGGCGAGAAATTTGAGACAGCTGTAGGCAGATACCGGATTCTCAGCGATTCAGAGCTTGAGGCAGAAATCAAAAAAATAGTTGCAGAAAACAAAGGCGCTCAATTCAATGCGCTGATAGGCAAGGCAATGGGCAGCCTGAGGGGCAAGGCAGATTCAAAGGCAATCATTGAGAAGCTGAAGAAGTTTGCCTAGCGCGGCTTGACAATTTGTCAACAATATCATCAAGAACGCTTTCTACCCGCCTGCCAGCTTTTGAAGCCGGTGATATCTGCATGTACCTTGGCATAGATAACCCGATAGAGTTTTGTGGAATGGGCTGCCTAAGAAGTGAGTAGCGATCTCCCAAGTAAATATCAAAGCCAATGTCCGACTGCTTTTCCTTGAGAGGACTTGTAACAACCTCAATTAGGTAATTACTATAAATTCTGTTAGCTAATCTTTCTACAAGAGTTTTAGGCGGTATAATCAATCCCACGTGGGAATGAAACACATATTGCCCGCTTGAGTTTACATGCAGTATCTGCCTGAATGTGAAATATTTCAGTCTCATCGATAAGGCAGCTTCCTTAAGCCCAGCTGTCAACTCATCGCGCGTAAGTTCTCTTGGCAATTGCTTCCAAAGCGCGTGCATGATGCTAAGCGAATCAGCGTGGATTTTTAAAGTTAATCTGAGAAAGCTTTAAAAATAAGCCCAGATGGCTAATACCTAACGCCTCCGTAGCATAGTAGCTATTGCGTCGCACTTGTAACAGCGCATAGCAGCGCAAGAGATGCGAAGGTCGGGAGTGCAACTCTCCCCGGAGGCTTTCTTGTTTTTATCCCAAAGAAGGCTCAGGGAAAACAGTTAGACGGACCGCCAGGCAGCAAAGACAAGAAATAAAGAAAGGCGGATATTATTTGAGATACAATCATTAAAGATTCATTTTCCTTTTTTGATAAGCTTCTACCCCAATAGTGTTAAGTGGGAGAAATCTGTTTTGCTTTTTTTCTTCAGCAAACTTATCTTTAGCGTAGATTTCCGCTTGTCGCTGATTTTTTAGTAGTAAGAACTTTTGGTCACTGAGGAGGTTTTCTACAAGCTTCGGTGATAATTCTTGAGCTTCCTTCTGGAATAAGATAATGCACTTGTAACAATAATTAAAATCCATCGAGGATTTTCTTTCTTTTTGGCATCTTTGACAAAGCTCTGCCTCGGGAATTTCCTCCTTAGGACTTGGTCCTTCAAAAGCTTTTACTATTCGGTCTGCCATTTTTTGTTTAATAATCGCTTCTAACCAGGGTCTGTAATAATGATAGAATTCGTTAAAACTGAGGTTGTCACGAAATTCTTGCGGATACTCTTTATACATCTGTAATAGAGTCTTATCCCTTTCTATTTGTGTGAGGTTTTCCCAGTCCGTTTCTTCAGTATTATCTTCATTATCTTCCGCAGTATCCTCATCTTCATCTGGCATAAGTAAAAGCAAATAATCCTCCCCTTATAAACTTAATGCGAATTAGTATATACCGCTCTCCTGACAAACAATCAGATGATTGTTTGCAAAAGGTTTAAATACCATAATAGATGAGTAGAGATGCGACGAGGTGGCATGTATGGAAGAACAAAGGGTTATCAACCTTCTCGATAAGGCAATGCTGGACAATTCCTGGTTTGACGCAAACTTTAATGGGTTATTCAAGCATTACCCAGATAAGTTTATTGCGGTATGCGATCGGAAAGTTATTGATGCAGACGATAAAATTCAAGTCCTTATCGAAAAAGTGAAGAAAAAGGGGCTGGATCCTTCTGAAGTAGCTGTGAAATTTGTATCAAAGATGAAGATGGTTCTCTAAAAATGCGAATTCCGCTACAAATTATTCAAGGAAGAGTTATCTTTACCGCGTTGGTGTCATCTCCCCGCTTTCATAAGATAGCCCCTGTTGGTTTTTTTGTTGACACTGGCAGTACTGATAGCTTCTTTGGAAAAGCTGATGCATTAAGGCTTCAGATTCCTGTTAAATCTTTGTCGGTCATGCCCGCTCCCATGAGAATGGGCGGATACAAATATGACTTGAAGATATTAGGTGCGGTTGTCTTCAGAGTTAAGAATTCTGAACAAAAAGTGGAGACCATCAATTTTCCAGCTTTTGCCGTTGCAGAATGCACAGTAAAAAAGGAAGATGCTCTTAACGAGGCGCACTCCTTTCCATCACTAATAGGCACAAATTTCTTAGAAATCAATAAATTCGTCTTGTATGTCGACATGGCGAATAAGGAAGCATACTTTGAAAGATAAGAGTCCCTTCCTCTAAATATCACCTGATAGGTTTTAATGTGGGACACTTTTAGTTAATCTCGAATGAGGTTTTGCTCTTTTTTAGCCCAATTTCACCCCTAACTCCAGTATACGTTTTCGTATATTCGTATACTAATAGCGCAAAAAGGGAAAAGTATATAAAGGAGAGGTGAGCAAAAGGAAGCCTCTCTGGTGATTTTATGGCTTCAATTATTGGCGATGTGAGTTTCGGAAGGTTTTTGATATTCCTCGCCGTGATTATACTCACTCTCGTTGTGGGCAATACTGTTGGCGCTTACATAAAGAGATGGATTGACCTAAAGGAAAAGAAGGGCTGGTTCTATGCAGTCTTGCCTAAGCTTTTCTCGTATAGCATATACCTGTCTGGCTTTTATTGTGCAGTCTACAAGATTATCCATTTTGACCTGCAGGCTTTCGCTGCTGCTTTCGGGATAATTGGGCTGTTGATTGCATTTTCATCGCAGCACACCCTTCAGAATATCATAGCCGGGCTCCTGATGTTTGTGGACCGCTCAATAAAAGAGGGCGACTATATTGAGTTCAACGGCACGATATGCAAAGTGGTTGACATTTCCCTCAGGAAAACCTACCTCAGGGCAAGGGATGGCAGGTTTATGGGTGTCCCGAACTCAAGTTTCATGACAACTGCCATAGTGAATTACAGCAGGAGCGAGTTTTTCAGGATAGAAATAATGGTTTCTGTTTCCCCTGATGCTGATGTGGAAAGGGCGATGGGCATGCTTTACGGGATAGCAGTTGAGCACAAGGATGTTGTGCCAAAGAGCCAGCCGAGAAAGAAGTCAGTCCTGCAGATGCTGCTTGAGCTTCCTCCTGACATGAAAAAATACGAGCCAAAGGTTTTCTTAACAAACATCACAAAGGACAAGTCTGTCCTCGTGCTCTACTGCTGGATAACTGACATCAGGAGCGAAAAAAGGATAGCATCTGAGGTTTTGCAGGAGGCAAAGAAGCAGTTCAAGCAGGCTGAGATAGCCTTGGGGCTCTAAATTGTCGGGGTCTGCAATCTACCCAACAATTTACCTAAATTGTCGGGGTCTTCAATTACCCGACAATTTACCATAAAAGTATTTAAAGAAACACCGAATCTATTCTTCATATGGCGCTGAAAGCAAAATACGAGCCCCTGCAGAAGAAATACAACCTTCCTTCTTTTGAGCAACTTGACCGCGAATTTGAGATAAGCTGCATCGAGTCAGAAGATTCCCCACTCAGGGAAATCAGGAAAAAGATTGACGAGAAAATTAAGGCAATGCGCACACTGCTTGAGGAAGTTCTCCAGCCAGAAACAAACCTTGCAGGCATTTACGAGAGCAGGGCTTTTTCTGAGGATGAAAAGAAGACGCTTTTTGAGCTTTACAGGAAGATTATGAGCAAGGAAAGGAAGTGCGTAGAGCTTCTAATAAGGAATGACGAGCAGGCAGACGCTGCTTTCATCAAGTCTTTCTCAGCTGAATGGGAAACCCTGAAGAAGGAGCTTGCAAAGGCTGCAGACAAGCTCAGGGATTACTGGGAAAATGAGAAGGAAGTGCACGAAAAGCTGGGTTATTTTGGTTAAAAGAGTTCTTTAATGAGAATTGTGGCGTAGCTTGCCTTTGGAAGAGAAAAAGCAATTGTGATTTTTGATTTTCCAGCATTGAGTTCGTCGTCTCCAGTTGCCACAATTTTAAAGTCCGTGGCAGACGCATATAACTCTCTTTCATGCCCCTCTGCGCTTACTGGAAGCTGCTTTACAATAAAGTCCCTTATGGAAATGCCCTCGCTCTCAAGCAGCTGCTTTACTGCTTTGCCTGGCTTTGTGTCAAAGCCGACCAAAGGCAGCTTCACATTTTTCTTTGAGCCTGACTTATCCGCCAGCATGTTCCACAGCTTGCTCTGGTATGCATGGATGTACATCTGCAGGGTTTTCTGGGGCAGCCGCTTTAGGGCGCCGACAAAGTCATTCTTATGAATTTTCAGATACTCTTGAAGCTCATTGTATCCTGTAATAAGCTTGGCTGCGCCTGAGAAATTCTTCCTGATGATTTCTTTTCCAACTTCTGCATTATTCCTGCTGAAGCGCTGGGTGTCAAAATAGTTTACGAACTTGAAGTTGTCCTGCCGCATATCTGCAAGCCTTTTCTGGAATGCCTCAAGGTCGCTGCTTGAAAGGTTTCTGACTGTTACAACAAACTTGTTTGCGCTGTGCCTTCCAAGGTGAACTGCTTCAGAGCCTTTTCCAATTATCCTGACACCAATACCCTGCAGCGAGAAGTCATTCATACTTCCCAAGAAAGAGCAGTATTGTGTTGTGACTGCCTGCCTGTCCTTGTTGCCTGCATAGCTGAACAGCCGCCTAGGCTTCTTCATATAGGCGGCAATTTTCTGTATTGCCTCCTCTGAATTAAGCCCTTTTTTCTTGAGCGAGAAATACGTGTATTTGCCTGACTTTGACTCTGGTAGGTCAATGATTTCTTCAACGACAAAGTCTTCTGGAAGCTGTTTTATGGCAAATGTCATCTTATCATTACCAGCAGCCACGGCGCCACCCTTGTGAACCAGAACAGGTTGATTATGAAGTTGCTTGCTTCGTACGGAAAGTTCCATGCAAGCTCTCCGCCGAGCATGTGGGTGAAGAAAAACATTACGATGTTGTAGCACAGCACGACGATTATGCCAAGCCAGGTTATGTCTGCGCCTGAGAATAATCCTGCGGCAACTGCCACAAGGGAGATTGTGACCATTGAGAGAGGCAGCTTTTCGTCTATTCTTCCGACAAGCACCTTGCCGAAGAATGTGGATATTATGCC
>JAZDGJ010000041.1:0-2443 GCA_043807015.1 Candidatus Woesearchaeota archaeon
CTTGTTTCTTATCACAACAAGGTTGTCGTCGTTGCTTTCATCAGCAGCTTTAGTAGGATTAAAACTGCCGGTGATAACAATTGAATTGTCAATCACAAAGAACTTGTGGTGCATAAGGGCAGAGTTGTTATCTGGCTTGACATCAACGCCCTGCTCTAAAAAGCGCTGATACTGCGAGGATTCTGCATTAATGTTGCGCTTTTCAATAATGCCTTTAACAGAGATGCCATTCATGTGAGCGAGTATCACGGCAGTGCCTATTGAGGGCTCTGTAAAGGTGTAAGTAGCAAAAACAACTGATTTCTTGGCTGCAGCAATTTCCTTGATTACAACAGCAGAGCAGTCATCCAAGTGGCAGAAATATGCCTGCTGGGAGGTGCAGCCGGCTAGAAGAAGGAATGGTAGCAACAGGAGCAATTTCATCAATACCCAAACCTCCTTTCATAGTCCTTATGAGGCAGCCACTCAAGAATTATAGAATACACCTGAGAATTAATTTCAACAATGAAATAGAACAGCCGCCAGCCATTTGCGAGGTTACATTTCCAAAGATTCGGGATGCCGTGCTTGAAATATTCTTTTGGCATTAGCCGCTTTGGAATCTGTATGCCTGAAAATGCATCCCTTTCGATTGCACCAATAGCATTGGAAATCTGGCGGGAAAGCTCAGTATTCTCAATATTTGAATATGCATCTCTAACAACATCGTCAGCAAACCTTACAATTGAAGGCAGTTTCACTTGCGGAAGCTGAGGTCTTTTCTTGCCGCATACTTCCTTGCCAGCTCAGGGTAATGAATCCAGCCAATTTTGCCTTCTGCGTCTACAGAAATGCGATGCGCATAAAGAAGATAATTTATGGCAACGCAGAAGGTCTGGTACATCATCTTTTTTGGCAACGATTCCCAAAGCTTTCTCTTCTTAAGCTCGCCATCATGCCGCCTTATAGACTCTTCAACCATAAGCACAGTGTCAAGGCGCGGATATCTTAACACATCCTTGCCGTTCATTAAAATGGCTTCAGGCTTCATGTTATATCTGTTGATATAACTTATTACATATAAGCTTTGCGGTATTTTCTCAGCCATAACAACAAAGGGGCAAAAAAGTATTATTATACCTTTCTGGGAAAAAAGCTCAGGATTTTCGGGCAGGTGTTACTACTTTTATATACTCAAAAATACAAATGTTTAAATATAAGTTAATACTACTACATAGTAGAAAATAAATAACAATCACCTCTTTTTCCCCAGGGTCAGCTCCTCACGGAGCTGCCCCCAGGGTTTAGCTCGGATGATGACTTATGCCTGACGGAACTTTAAACGAACTGGTGAATCAAGGCGCTTATTTCGTAGGATATGGGACATTTGTAGCCAGCGAGAAGTTGAGGACATTTCTTGGAATTTCTGCTGCTTTGCCTTATGAGCTGGTTTTCGTTAACGGCAGGCAAAGGTTTTTGGGAGTAGCAGGCGGAAAATTGGAAGAGACATTTTCTGATGGGAAATTAACCAAGAGTGATGTAGGCGGTATTACTGTAAAAATAGCCGAAGGCTTCAGATTTAATGGAGTCTTATATCAAGTTTCTGATGAACTAGTAGCTAGGCTAGACGAAGCGGAAAGGGCACTTCATTATGTGAGGGTAAGTATAGCTCCAAAAGATATTCTGACTTTTGACAGAAATGCCCCTTGGCAAGGCGAAGATAAACCTGTTTTTACATATGCTGCCAGAAGCAAATTTATAAGTCCAAAAGGTAAAATAACAATTGTCAGGAGAGACATTAATCCAGACCCTGCTTTTGTCAAAAACTTTAGGGCGGCTGCCCTTACTAGAGGAGAGACGTTTAGAGATGCTGTTGATGCAACTACTTTTTTGGCGGATAGAAAAACGCCTTTAACACAGTATGCCTTGCCGCAGTAATCAGAGCTTCTTCCTGACGATAATGCATTTCTTTTTTCTTGCGTGCCTTGAGATGAAGAATGTGATGGAGAGGCCTATCAATATGCCTCCGGCAAAGAAAGCTATGAACCAGATTTTTTCGTCTACGCGCCGCCATAAAGCCTCAAATATGCCCGGCTTCCTCTCAAAATAGATGTCAAGATTGCTCATTTCAAGGGAATATTCTGAGTAAAGCAGTGCGGAGTAGACGTCTGTGCTTTTCAATGAGGAAGCATACTCATAATAGCTGTATCCTGCCATCGGGAAAAGCCCTTTCTCAGTCTGCCTTATTATGCTCTCCTTGGCGGCATCAAGCTTGTCTGACAGGATTTCAGGAACCATGTCTTCCTTTACGCCAAGAAGCCCGAGAATCGTGTTTGTGCCTGCGATGGCTTTGCTTGCCTGGAAGAGGCACACCTCATACCTGCCAGTGCTGCGCTCATTGTAAGCCTTGTCCAGGCTGTCACGGCTTAGAAGCCGCTCTGGGAAAAAAAGTCTGGCATACTCA
>JAZDGJ010000042.1:0-11145 GCA_043807015.1 Candidatus Woesearchaeota archaeon
AAAATAAAGTTCGCCATGGACGCTGCGGCATCTGAGTTCTTCCAAAATGGCTCATATATCGTCGACGGGAAAACTTATAGTAGCAACGAACTACTCGACTACTACAAAAGGCTCGTCTCAAAATACCCTCTTATCTCAATAGAAGACCCATTCCAGCAGGAAGACTTTGAGTCTTTTGCAAAGCTTACAAAGTCAGGAATACAGGTTGTTGGAGATGACCTGCTTGTGACAAATACCAAAAGAATCAGCATGGCAATCTCAAAAAAAGCCTGCAACTGCCTTTTGCTGAAGGTAAACCAGATTGGCACGCTGACTGAAGCAATGGAGGCAGCACAGCTTTCAATGCAGCATGGCTGGAATGTAATGGTAAGCCACCGCTCTGGCGATACAGAAGACCCGTTTATAGCAGACTTTGCAGTTGCACTCGGCTGCGGGCAGATTAAGTCTGGAGCGCCGTGCAGGGCTGAGAGGACTGCAAAATACAACCAGCTCCTCAGGATAGAGGAAGAATTGGGCAAAAAAGCAGAATACTCAAGAAAAATTTTTTAAACTCCATCTTGCTGCCCATACAGCCAGCATGGGCATTGAAACATCTTTGGAAGATTTAAGGATTTACATCACTCACCTGGTTATCTGCGGAATCCAACGAAAGGAGCTTCTTAAAAATATAGAGGGAAACGGATTGAGAGACTTTAATCCGCTATTAGCGGGGCACAAGTATTTGCTCGAGGGCTACAAGTGTCTGCTCTTGTCAGAACTAATGGAAGATGACGCTGAAGTTCTCTGCGAGGCAGAGGGTTATGCCCTCAAGGTAATAGGAGAGGCAGGAGGCGTGCCTGAGCCCGGCTGGGTTGTAAGGACTGCCGAAGCATATCACATTCTCTCTAAAATCTATAGCCTGAGCGAGAATTTTGGAGAAGCAGAAGATGCACTGGAACGTTCCATAAGACTGGATAAGGAAAACATACTTACTCATATAACTGCCGCAGAGCTTTTCTACAAGAAGGCTGAATATTTCCGAGCAGTCCTGAAATTAAATGAAATACGCGCAATGGCAGAAGAGATTCCGCCAAGAAGGTTCATCCGTAGGTTTGCAGATGCTTGCCTGAAAGACTTCAGCGCAAGGATTCTCGAAAAGCTGCCAGAATTAAGCGTTAATGCCCTGCCTCCTATGATAATGGCAGATTCTTATAAGCAGGAGGATGTGCCGTCCGCCAACTATTCCTGCAAAGCAAGCAGCATATCCAATAACTGAGCCCTGCAAAATGGAATTTGTGGTATTAGTCGACCGGGACAATAAGAAAGTCGGAGTAGAAGAAAAGCTCAAAGCGCACATTGATGGAAAGCTCCATAGGGCTTTCTCAATACTTGTGTTCAACTCAAAAGGCGAGCTTCTTCTCCAGCAGCGCGCAAAATCAAAATATCACTGCCCGGGGCTATGGTCTAATACGTGCTGCAGCCACCCAAGACCAGGAGAAAGCTACTTCAGGGCAGTCCACAGAAGGTTGAGGGAAGAGATGGGCTTTGACTGCGCCCTAAAAAAGCATTTCTGCTTTGTCTACAAGGCAAAGTTCAGCAATGGATTGACAGAGCATGAGCATGACACTGTCTTTGTTGGAAGGTTTGATGGAAAGCCAGAACTAAACCGCAAGGAAGCAATGGCATACAGATGGATGCCGCTGGATGAGCTGAAGAAAGACATCAAAGCGCATCCAGCAAAGTACACATACTGGTTCAAGAAAGCCCTGAAGAGCAAACTATTTAAACAAAGTTTCTAATTATTCCTGCATGAAAGTAGTATTTCTCCGCCACGGCGAAAGCTTGTGGAACAAGCTTAGTCTTTTTACAGGCTGGTATGATGTCCCATTAACGCAGAGAGGTATTCAGGAAGCAGGGGCAGCTGCCAGGCGGCTGAAGGAAAGCGGCTATTCCTTTGACATTGCCTTCTCAAACCTGCATAAGCGCACCCTGAAAACGCTTGGCATCGTGCTGAAAGAATTAAAGCTTACAAAAATACCTGTCCACAAGGCGTGGCAGCTCAATGAGCGCCATTACGGCGCGCTGACAGGGCTTAACAAGGCTGCAACAGCCAAGAAGTATGGCGACCAACAGGTGCACATCTGGAGGCGCAGCTATTCTATCAGGCCACCCTCAATGAAGAGAACAGACAGCAAATACAGGGCTATTGTGAAAATGTACAAGGATGTCCCTAAGAAATGCATTCCCCTCGCAGAGTCGCTTAAGGACACTTACAACAGGACAGTCCCATACTGGAAAAATGTAATTGCGCCTGAAGTCAGAAAAGGCAGGAAAGTCCTCATTGCAGCAAGCCACAACAGCCTGCGCTCCATCATCAAGTACCTTGACAACATTCCTGAATCAGAAATACAGAATTACACTATACCTTACGGCATTCCTCTTGTGTACGAGCTTGACAGCAAGCTCAAGCCTGTGAGGCACTACTATCTTGGAAAAGCCAGCGAGATAAAAAAGGTGCTGGCAGAAATGGCTGCCCAGGGGAAAGCAAAATGAACAAAGTGGCAAAGCTTGTTATCGCTGTATTTATTTGCGAGCTTATTGGCATTATTGGCGCATCCTTCACCATCCCTTCAATTCCAACATGGTATGCTGGGCTGCAAAAGCCCTCGTTCAGCCCGCCGAACTGGATATTCAGTCCTGTCTGGACTGCCCTCTACTTTCTGATGGGAGTTTCGCTATATCTTGTGTGGCAGAACAGAGTAAAAGGAAGAAGGCAGGCAATCAAAATCTTCATGATACAGCTTGTTCTTAACCTGCTTTGGTCAATCTTGTTCTTTTACCAGCGAAGCCCGCTTGCGGCGTTTGTTGAGATAGTTATCCTTTGGTCTGCAATTCTGGCGACAATATTCTTCTTCTACAGGATTTCAAAAGCGGCAGCCTACATCTTAATCCCGTATTTGCTCTGGGTGAGCTTTGCCGCAATACTGAACCTTTCAATCTATTTGCTAAACTAGCGCGTTAAGCGCCTGCAATAGAAAGCTTTATAATAAGGTGCCCTTACTTTGAATTTGTTTTTTTTAAGGATTAAGATTTTGTTGGGGTGTGAAAAAATGTGGCAATATGTTTTAGTGTTTGGCATAAGCATATTCGGCTTGTTGTTTGCGGGTTATCTTACCAGGTATGTCCTGAAGCAGGACACTGGAACGGAAAAGATGCGTGAGATTTCTGGCGCAATAAGAGAGGGTGCAAACGCCTTTATGAAGAGGCAATATAGCACAATTGCCATCCTAACACTAATTGTGGCAGGGCTGATTTTCGCGGTATATACACTCTTTCCAATGCCCAAGTATCCTGACTACGCATGGAAGACAGCGCTTTCATTCATGATAGGCGCAGTATGCTCTGGAATCGCAGGATTTGCAGGCATGTATGTCTCTGTTAGGGCAAACATCAGGGTTGCAAGTGCTGCTGTGAGCAGCATGAACAAAGCACTCAGGATTGCTTTAAGAGGAGGCGCAGTTTCTGGGCTGCTTGTGGTTGCAATGAGCCTGCTTGGCGTTGCAGGATTGTTTGTCGCTTTTGGCGGAAACCAGGAGACGCCTTTGATGATTGTGGGATTTGGCTTTGGCGCAAGCTTTGTTGCATTGTTTGCCCAGCTTGGCGGAGGTATTTACACCAAGGCTGCTGATGTCGGCGCAGACTTGGTTGGAAAAGTTGAGAAAGGCATACCAGAGGATGACCCAAGGAACCCTGCAGTGATAGCAGACCTTGTTGGAGACAATGTTGGAGACTGTGCAGGACGCGGAGCAGACCTCTTTGAATCAACTGCGGCTGAAAACATAGGCGCAATGATACTTGGCATAGCTTTGTTTCCTGTTTTCGGGCTTAATGGAATTCTCTTCCCGCTTGTGGCAAGGGCATTCGGAATCATTGCTTCAATCATCGGCGTTATGTCTGTCAAATCAAGAGAAGACGGCGACCCGATGGATGCGCTGAACAAAGGTTATTACATTACAGCAATACTGGCTACAATCGGATTTGGAGCAGCCGCATATCTCATGCTGACACAGTTCTGGGTCACATATTTCATAGCAGGCTTGATAGGAATTGTGACATCAGTGCTCTTTGCGCTGATAACGCAGTATTACACTGAGCACAAATACAGGCCTGTGAAGTCAATAGCCACAGCAAGCCAGACAGGCGCAGCAACAAACCTGATTACAGGATTTGCGGTCGGGCTTGAAAGCACAGGGCTTCCTGCAATTGTGATATCTGCGGCGCTGATAGGCTCATACTGGATTGGCTCAACCACCGGCGTCCCAAATGGCGGAATCTTTGGAACTGCCATTGCAACCATGGGAATGCTCGCAACAGCAGCATACATACTTGCAATGGATAACTTTGGCCCGATAACAGACAACGCAGGCGGCATAATTGAAATGAGCAAGCAGCCTGAGGCAGTAAGGCGAAGGACAGACAGGCTTGATGCAGTTGGCAACACAACAAAAGCGCTTACCAAGGGTTATGCTGTCGGCTCTGCAGCCCTTGCCGCATTCCTGCTGTTCTCAGCATACATGGCTGAAATCAAGCCAGCGGGAATCCTGGGAATAGATCTGGCCAAGCCTGCAGTGTTCGTCGGCGGGCTTGCCGGAGCAGCCCTTGTGTTCATGTTTTCAAGCCTTGCAATCAGGGCTGTTGGAAAGGCTGCTTACTACATAATCAATGAAGTCAGAAGGCAGTTCAACGCCAATAAGGACATTATGAAAGGAAAGGCAAAGCCGGATTATGCAAAGTGCGTTGACATCGCAACAGCAGGCGCGCTTAAGGAGATGGTGCTTCCTGGCTTGCTTGCAATTTTAGTGCCAATTATCGTTGGAATATGCCTTGGCGCTGAAGCAGCAGGCGCTATGCTGATGGTGGCAACAATTGTTGGCGTGCTTATGGCTCTTCTCCTCAACACATCTGGAGGAGCATGGGACAATGCAAAGAAGTTCATAGAGTCAGGCAAGTTTGGCGGAAAGGGCTCAGATACGCACAAGGCAGCAGTCGTTGGAGACACAGTTGGCGACCCGTTCAAGGACACAGCAGGACCAAGCCTTCACGTGCTGATAAAGCTGCTCTCCACACTGACATTGGTGCTTGTATCATTGTTCCTGATGTTCAAGCCGCCGTTTGAGTAAATTGTCGGGTATCAAAAACTTGTAGCAAGTTTTTGGGACAAGAAATTGCAGGTGCGCAATTTCTTGTATATTGCAGACCCCGACAATTTAAGCGCGCCGGGAGCGGGACTCTTAAGTAAAATTTATAAAGAAGCTCTGCTAACTTAACAATAGATTGCTGGGTCAATTCAGGCGTTACCGATTACGCTTTTTCTTTCTTTTTTGTGGGAAATCTTTATAAAATGAGGGCTTCTGCTATTAGCCATGCCAAAGCTTGTCTCAACAAATCCTGGAAAGAATTACGAGGTAGTTGGGGAAGTTGATATTTCTTCGGATGCGGAAATAAAAGAAAAGGTAAATTCAGCAAATAAGGCAAAGCTCAGCTGGAAAGAGCTCGGATTAAAAAAGCGGATTGCGCTTATGAGGCGGGTTTATGAAGAATTTGAGAAAAGGAAAGACCAGTTCCCTACCCTAATCACAAATGAGACAGGAAAGCCGATAAGCCAGAGCAGGTCTGAGGTTGAAGGCTCCCTTGAGGATTTCCAGTGGTTCCTTGACAACGGCGAAAACGCCCTTCAGGATGAGGTAACATATAAGGACGGCGCTTCCCTGCACAGGATAGTTTATGAGCCTTATGGGACAGCCGCGGTAATAACGCCATGGAATTTTCCACTAAATATGTTCATCTGGGGAGTGATTCCAAATCTCATAGCTGGCAATGTTGCTGTTTTCAAGATTTCAGAGGAATGCCCGCTGGCAGGAAAGCTGATTGAGAAAGTCATGGAATCAGGCAACCTGCCTGATGGCGTCTTTTCTGAAGTATACGGCGCCGGCGATGTCGGGCAGAAGCTTGCCGAGAGCGATATAAACCTGATTTGGTTCACTGGCAGCACAAAGGTTGGAAAGCTTCTCTACAAAATCGCTGCTGAAAAATTCATCAAGGTGCTGCTTGAATTGGGAGGCTCCAGCCCTGCAGTTGTGTTTGAAGATGTGGATGTTTCGGATATAGTTCCCGAGCTGTATTGCGAGAGATTCTCAAACTGCGGCCAGGTTTGCGATTCTGTAAAAAGGCTTATTGTCCACGAATCAATCTTCGAAGAAGTTGTTGCCCGGCTGAAAGAGGAAGCTGAAAAGAAGATTCTTGGCAGCCCTGCTGATGAAAGAACAGACATAGGAAGCCTTGTTGCCGAAAGGCAGCTCGTCCTGCTCCAGAGCCAGGTCAAGGATGCTGTGGAAAAATGCGCAACAGTGATTACCGGCGGCAAATCACCTGCCAACCTTAAAGGCGCTTATTATGAACCAACTCTTCTTACAAACATCACAAGGGAAATGAGAGTTTGGAAAGAAGAAGTTTTTGGTCCTGTCTTGCCAATTGTTCCTTTTAAGACGGAGGAGGAGGCTGTAAAGCTTGCCAATGACACAGTTTATGGGCTTGGAAGCAGGGTTTATTCAAAAGATATTGCCCGAGCAGAAAGGGTTGCATCAAAAATCCAGGCAGGGACTGTTGAAATCAACCACGCAAGCCGATGGCAGACAGCAAAGAACCCCTTTGGCGGCTTTAAGAACTCGGGCATGGGAAGGGACCTTGGCATCCAGGGATTTCACGAGCTGTGCCAGATTAAATTAGTTGCCAGATAGTCAAGACAGGATTTCTACGTCAGGCAAGTCCTTGAATGCTGCATCTTTTGTCAATATTTTCAAGCCGTAGGCTTGGGCTGTTGTAACTATCATTGAGTCAATCATGCCCCATTTTTTGCCTGCCTTCTTCCTTTCGTAGTTTAGCCTCCCAGCTATTGTGCTTATTTCCTCATTCAAACCCAGAACTTGGGACCCTTTCTTGACAGTATCGATGCAAAATCCTATTTTATCGCCACTATTGTTCTTTAAGCACCAGTTTGCAATCTCTGCAAATGTCGCTATGCTTGTAAAATTTTTTCCTGATTTTATCACTTCAACTGCCGTTTTGCCTTGTTCAGTTCCAAGAAAAACTTCTATCCAGGCAGATGTGTCAAATAGCATGCTAGCTCTCCCTGCTCCATCTGTCAAGCCGGTCTGTTTTATCTCGCTGGAATGGCTTTGCACCTCTTGCGATTCCAAAAGCTTTCATTACCTCTTCAAACCTTCTTTGCTTAAGCAAGCTGATTTCTACCTCTTCTCCTTCGCTTACATTCTCTGCCTCTGCCACCTCCTTTGGTATCAAAACTCCAAGAGAGCTTCCTATGCGCCTCACTTTTGCTTTAAATAGTTCTGCCATACCGCTATTATAATAAGTTATAATATTTAAAACTATCGCTACGGTTGTCATTGCAAACAAGATTATCATAGGTACGCCTCTGTTACTTGCGGTTATTATGCCTTTCTGCAATTTTTGCTCAGATTTTCCAGAATACCTGCAAAACTTCCGGCGGCAGGCGCACTTTTTTCTTCCATCGCCAACATTTCAGAAATTCTTTCGAATCCAGCGAAAGCTCATCTGCAAACACTTTTAAATTGCGGGCTTTTACAGGCAGCTATGTTACTCTCAGATATAAAGGACAAAATACCTCAGAAGCTTTACGACGTTCTATCTCCTGAAATCACCGAGCTCAGGCCCTCGCAGGAAAAAGCTGTTAAAGCAGGGCTTCTTGAAGGTAAATCATTGCTGGTATGCACGCCGACTGCTTCTGGCAAGACCTTGATTGCAGAGCTGGCTGCGTTGACAGCAATCCTGAACAAGCAGGGCAAGGCAGTCTACATTGTGCCTTTAAAATCCCTTGCAACAGAAAAATACAAGGATTTCAAGAAAAGATATGGCACTTTCATCAAAGTAGCCCTGTCAATCGGCGACATTGACAGCCCTGAGCTCTACCTTGCAGACTACGACTTGATAATCTGCACTTCTGAAAAGCTTGACTCCCTGCTGAGGCACAGGTCGCCATGGATAAGCCTGGTTTCTGTGGTGGTTGTGGATGAAATTCACCTCTTGAATGACCCAGGCAGGGGTCCAACGCTGGAAATATTAATCACGATGCTGAGGCAGATACTCAAGAAAGTCCAGATTATTGCGCTTTCAGCCACAATAGGCAACCCGAAAGAGCTTGCAAAATGGCTGAATGCAGAGCTTGTCATAGACACCTGGAGACCGGTAAAACTGCACCAGGGGATTTACTTTGACGGAAAAATTGAATTTAAAAAATAAAAATTACTTCTCCGCATAGACCTGTCCAAAAACGCTGTATGCAGTTATGGCAATAAGCGTCACCAACGCGCCAGAGACTATTAATGGTCCGACATAGGTTGCAGCTGTCAGTATGTCTAAGATGCCTGCAGCCATGCCAGCAACTATGACATAAGCCGCCATGAAAAGCAGTGCAACCAAATATTTTGCCCTCAGTGCCTTCCTTGCCACTTCTCCAAAGTTGAAAGCTGCGCCGATGTTTCCTTTCGCAAGGAAATTCATTAATGCCATCGGCAGGAAGTAATAGGCAACCAGGTAGAGAAGGCTTGCCAGCAGGATTAATGCTGCTCCTAATCCTCCAATGCCTACAGCTGCAGCAACGCGTTCTGATATTATCTCTGGAGTAAAGTCCATTAATCCCAAGCCAATGCCTGCCAGTGCGCTTCCAACCCCAATAACCATTAATATGGTTGGGATTGCCAGATAAGCAATATCAATCAGGCATATTTTTGCGCCTGTGAGGAGCATATCACCCCATTTTTCCCATTCAGGCAAAACAAGCTTTTTCTTCATCGCGCTTTTGGCTATTATGGCGCTGTAGCCTGAGATAAAAAACATTGCCAGGATATTCAGCAAAGGAACATATGTAGCGGCTATCCCGATAAGCGTGCCTATGCCAAGCTTTTTCCAGTCAGAAAAAGGCAGCTTTACAGCTTTAATGTATTCAACCATAAGTATCACCCCCTATCTGTGGATGACTGCTTTATTGCTATTTAAAGCTTTCTGCAACTCAGAAGCAGAATTTTAGTCATTTCTCAGCGTAAACCTGCCCCATAACATCGGTTATTGTTATCAGCGTCACCATGCTGACAAAGTAAGTTATTATGAAGGAGACAAAAGCCATTCCAAGGACGCTTAGCGCTGTTGATACAGCAGCTCCCAGAATGTTTAATCCAATCGCATATGCGAAGAGGAAAAGAAAGCCGAGGAAGTAATTTCCCCGCATGGACTTGCCAATGACCTCTTTAAGATTAAAAGCGTCGCTCAGCCTCCTTCTTGAGGAATAGCTCAGCATTGCCATGTAGGCAAAGTATGACAGGAAAACGAGAAGGAATACGCCTGCAACGATAAGAGCTGCAGAAGTTGTTGTGACATTCATGGCAATGAACCTTGGATCCATAAACACCAGCCAGTTGTATGCCCGGGGATAAGCGCGCATAACTATATGGATGGCTCCTGCAATAATAAGCGCGACAGGCACAGCATAGTAAGCCAGGTAAATTGCAGACACCTTAAAGCCATCCTCAAAAAGCCCTTTCCAATTATCCCACTTTGGCAGCGTCGAGTTCTGGTTGTGCATTGCGTTGCTGGTAATCCTGACAACATAGCCTGTAATCACAAAGCTAATGACGTAGTTTGCTGCAATGAAAATGCAGGCAAGCACTGCCCACACGACAATTGTCGGGAAAATAACTGCAAACAACAGAAGGACAAAAGCAACAGCAAATACGGCGATATTGACAACAGCAGTGATGCCTGCCCCTATAGCCAGGGTTTTCCAGTCAGTAAAAGGCAGCTTCACAGCCTTAATAAAGTCAACCATATACTCATAACTCACTTTGCTTTATTTAAAGATTTCCTTACATTTCCTCAAGGCGCTTTATCCTTTCCTCAATTGGCGGGTGTGTTGAGAACAGGTTGGCAACTCCGCCGCTCTTCCTGAAAGGGCTTGAGATGAACAAATGCGCGGTTGCCTTGTTTGCCTTGTCCACCAAAGGGTCAGGGTCCTTTGAAATCTTCCTGAGCGCATCAGCAAGCCCTTTTGGGTATCTTGTGAGTATTGTGCCGTTTGCATCAGCCATGAACTCGCGCCTGCGGCTTATAGCAAGCTTTATCAGCTCTCCGATTAAGGGGGCAAGCACCGCGAGTATAAGCCCGGCAACAATAAGCAATATGCCCACTTGTCCTGATTTCTTGTCTCTTTTGCTGTAAAGGAAGCTCCTCAGAAGGAAGTCGCTGAGTAGTGTAACCAAGCCAACAAGCACTGCTGTCAGCATCATAAACCTCACGTCATACTTCTGTATGTGGCTCATTTCATGGGCAATGACGCCTTCAAGCTCCTGCCTGTTCATAACTTTGAGAAGCCCTGTTGTAACAGTAATTGAAGCATGCTTTGGATCCCTGCCTGTTGCAAAGGCATTCATCGCAGAATCATCAATCACATATGCTTTAGGCGCAGGCATGCCGGCAGCAATTGCCAAGCCCTCAATAGTGTGGTAAAGGTAAGGGTATTCTGCCTTTGTTACTGGCTTTGCGCCGGACATTCCCAGTATCATTTTGTCGCCGGAATAATAAGCAACCAATGTGTAAACTAAAGAAATGATGACAGCTATTGAAACCCCAAAATAGGTGTTGTTGTAGAAAAGCCCTATTACCGCGCCAAGGAGCCCCAGAATTATTATAAAGAGGGACATCAGCAGGATTGACTTCCACTTGTTGCCGCTTACTT
The DNA here is from genome assembly GCA_043807015.1 of Candidatus Woesearchaeota archaeon. Classification (GTDB taxonomy): domain Archaea; phylum Nanobdellota; class Nanobdellia; order Woesearchaeales; family UBA10216; genus JAZDGJ01. The sequence continues at coordinate 10,805 of JAZDGJ010000042.1, forward strand.
CATTAAATGCTATTCTCATCAGGGCTCACCAAGAAAATTTTGAAAATAAAAAATCAAAACTCCACTTTTACAGCTTTCTTTTCCTCAGCAGTGGCTTCAAACATCGCTTCCTGCCCGAAGTTAAACATCCCTGCAAAGACATTGTTAGGGAAGACCTGTATCTTTGTGTTGAAGACCATCACCATGTCATTGTAGTGCTGCCTGGCGTAGGCAATCTTGCTCTCTGTGCCTGAAAGCTCCTCCTGCAGCTGCATGAAGTTCTCGTTAGCCTTCAGCGTAGGATAATTCTCAGCAACTGCAAACAAAGACTTCAGCGTGTCTGAAAGCATATTGCTTGCCTT
>JAZDGJ010000043.1:0-48377 GCA_043807015.1 Candidatus Woesearchaeota archaeon
CTGTGCCCCTCTTTTTCAAGGAACGCAGCCAGGTATGCTATTCCCGCATGGGGTATGGTTGCAGTAATATATCTCCCTATGTTTGGCGGCAAAATAAGCAGGACATTCATGTTACTCCGGAAGTTTGCATTAGTAATATAAAACTTTTCATTTGGGGCGAACGAACCAAAACTTTATAAAAAGCCAGCAAAGCCCACTAGCCATGGGCGATTCTGATAATTTTGTTCCCTTTGGGAAAGACCATTTTCCTAAGCTTGGCTCCTATGGGGGAATGCTGCTTCCGCTGCTCTATGTAGCATACAGCATAAGGAAAGACATCGCAGGCTACAAGGCGCTGCTGGAGCCCTTTGCAGAAATTAAAAACAATTCCCTTGCTTTTGACGAGGCAAGCACGCAGGACTTCCTGGCAACCCTTGAAAGCAGGCGGGCTTTGGAGGGGCCTGAATTTTTTGAGCTGCTTCCTGCATCTGCAGAAAAAGAGCACATATATGCATTGAGGAGCATGGGCTGCAACATTACAGTCCTTAAGCTTTCTGAAGCAAGCCAGCTTGGGCTGAAGAACTACCTTGAGGCAGTTAACGGCAAGTTTGACATTACCTTTTCAAATGCGCTTATGGAAGACAACTCAGGGATTTCTGATGGCGTGCATTCAAAAACCTTCAGGAGCATGGAGATGTATGCCTTATTTTCAAATATCACAAAGCAGAACGGCTACAGCATCCATGCAGGCGGCAACTATGTAAGCACATTGTACAGCACGCTCCTTGACTTCCTTGGCTTCAGGATAATTAAATACTTCAAGTTCGCTTCCGGCGAGAATGATTCTGTCTTGATTCTCAAGAAATACAACAGCAAGGAAACAAGCTATGAGGAATTCGATTACCTTTACCAGATGATGAAGGCAAGGGATGCTTTAAGGTACAGGTAGCTTGGATTAAGTGCTGCAGAGTTGCCTGGTTTGCATTCATTATAAAGTTTTCATTTCTTAATGGTAGGGGGTAAGCTGAAAAAATACGATGTCTTACTGATTGCTCTTTAGAATAAGCCTTACATTGAGCCTGCCTCAATCGAATACTTCACATTATAGTAAATATCTTTTGGAGTAAGCGTCTTCAGTATGTTTATTATTTTGCTTGGCCTCAAGTAAAAACGCCTAAACGCCTGCTTGAATACTTTTCTCATCTCTTCCCTATCAATCAGCTTTGGAACATAGTTCAGTGTGCCTGAGTGAATACCCACATCCTGGTATTCGTTCTCAAGGAGCATGCCCCCGCTTTTTACTTCTTCATAGAGAGGCGTTCCTTCTATCGGCGTGTAGCGCGAGTATTGCACAAAATCTGTGTCAAGCTCCATTGCAAACTTAATAGTTTGTCCTATGTCGTCCAAAGTTTCCCATGGCAATCCAATTATAAAAAGCGAGAAAGTCTGCATCTTTATCTCCTTGCACCATTTCACCACTTCCCTTACCCTTTCAAGGGTGAATCCTTTACATATTCGGTCTAGTGTCTCCTGTTTTCCAGTTTCTGGGGCGACGGCCACTAGCCACATACCTGCTTCCTTCAGCTTAAGCAAAAGCTCTTTATCGACTTTATCAACCCTTATGCCGTTCTTGCACTGCATCTTGACTTTTATGCCGCGCTTTATGATATCTTCTGCAATATCCCATGCCCTTTGCCGGTTAAGTGTGAAGTTGTCATCTGCTATCCAGAGCTCCCTTACACCTAGTTTATTGACCTGCCATTCAATTTCATCAACGACGTTTGCAGCGCTTCTTTGCCTCCAAATGCCGCCCCGTGAGTTGCAAAATGTGCATTGCCCAGGGCATCCTCGGGATGTTATGATGCTGGAGACTGGATAAGCTTTTTTTATCGGAGTATTGTAGTTCCTTATTGGCACCTTGTCAAGTGCTGGGAACGGCAAATCATCTATGTTCATAATCACTGGTCTGGGTCCCGTATAGAATGGCTTGCCGTCTTTCTCAATCACAACTCCTTTTACAGAAGTAGGGTTTTCAGAAAGCAGGTATTCATAAATGGAATTCTCTGCTTCTCCAATGAATACGCCATCAACATGATATTCTTTAATCCAGTATTCTGCCCTTGATGGGCTCTGCGGACCTCCTATAATAATTTTTGGTTTTAGCCCTTCAGCACGGATTTCTTTTATATACTGAGCAGTGTTTTGGACGTTTGCTATGTTTACTGAGAAGCATATTACGCCATAATCCTTGAAGTCAGGCATTTCCCTTGTGACGTGGCAGTCCACTACATCAGTTGGAATGCCTTTAGCTTCTAAAACAGAAGCAATGCTAAGGATTCCTAGCGGCGGCAGGGTGTTTAGCATGGTCTGCCTCCTGACTGGAGTCGGAAATATCATCAGCACTCTGCCAACTTTTTCGGCAAGGATTTTTTCTTCTTCTGTTGAAGTTATGTTGCCCTTTCGCTGCTTTATGGCTTCCAGATTTAGTTTTGAGTTCATTTTATTGCTGGCAGGAACTCTCTTATTTATGATTTGCCATTGGCAGTGCCAGAGGTGAATCCCGCACATAATCTGAATTGAATTTCATCGCAATCTCAGCTTTCTGCAGCTCAGATCCGAGGTATGCGGCATGCGCAAGAAGCGAAACCAATCCTTCCCTTATTATCGTGTTGTAGATTTGCTCAGCATTGATGCCTTCTATCAGGTAAATCAGCTTGTGCTTTGCATCATAATACCTTACTCTTATGAGTCCTTCTTCAGGAAAAGGCTTTATCGTGAAAAACCCTTTCGGGTCCATGGTCCATTCTTTCCTGCTGTCGTATGATGCCGTAATCGTTTTTAGAGGCTGCTTGTCAGGAGGATTAACATAGGTTCCCATATTTTTTTGAGGCAGTTCGCTCCTATATATGCTTTGCGGCTCAGCCGGCAGTGACGTTGTAGACGAATATTGTGTGCCCTATTATCTTGATTGGCTTGTAGCCATGAAGCCAGCTGTAGCAGCTCGTGTTTATGAGAAACATCCCTTTTAGATTTGGGGCGCTTACTGCCACAATGCCTTCCTGCCTGCTGCAGTTCTCGTAATATCCGGGTGGCAGGTCTTTTTTTTGCGGCGCATACTCAGGCACCCATGGCAGGAAATATGGAGTCGGAAGATATTCATATTCAAGGTAAGCTTTTGGGTTGGTTGTGCCGAAATAGCTCAGCTTCAAGGGCTCCAGGCTGTTTGCTTTGGCGTATTCTGAAAGCTCTTTGAGGTTCTGTCCCTGGTCAAGGTTGGCTGTGAGGAAATATTGGTGGCCGTTGTCGTCATTGACGAATTCGTTGAAATATGATATGTAGTTTGGAAATGCGATTATTGCACCAATCACGTACGCTGCCGTAAGTATAATCACTAGGATTTTCAGCCTTCTTAATTTTGCGAGTCTGCCTGTCAGCACAAACATGAACGGGAAAAGAGACAGCAGGTGTTGTATGCCTGAGTTTATGTTTATTATGAATATGAATGCTGCCGCAAATGCCAGGATGGGTACAAGCAGGAAGATAATTTCATCATCATTTTTCTTCCTTGACATAAAAAGCGATGCAATGCTAATGCCCACGAGTATTATGAATGCAATTGATTCCTTTAGCAGAAAACTCTCGAGATGGAAATACCACACGCTGCCTTGATACACCACCCCATTTATGTAAGAGCTTTTGAGGCTTGTTGCAGATATGAACATCTGGGCAGACACGCCGACGAAATAGCTTGGGAACGGCACAGGCACATTCTCAATTGCGAACAAGGCAGCATTTGAAACCTGTTCGTTTGAAGGGAGATTTTGGTGTATTATGTCCATAAAACGCTGAGGTGCTCCTGACGCAAAAGTGCCGAAGCTAAAGCCGTACACCGCCCACATTGCAATAAAGCCGATACTGAGAATTATTCCTGAATACTTGGCAACTTTTTTGGCATCAGGCTTTGTTTTGTGCCTTAATGCATACAATATTCCGATGGCTGCATAAGCAGGAATGAGCATAATAGCTGTAAATTTCGACGCCTGCGCTAAGCCGAAAAATATGCCAATTAGAATTGCATTTGCTGCAGATGGCTTGCTGAAAAGCTTCCAGAGGAAATAGACACTTATGAAGCCGAATGCTGCGGCAGAAAAGTCTGGATTTATAAGCGCAGACCAGCCGAGCACAGTCGCATTGAACGCATACATAACCAGTGCCAGCAGCCCGCCTTTATCGCCGTATAATTCCTTTGCCCATTTGAAGATTAAAAATCCCGTGAGCAATGCAAGGATTATGAAAGGAACCCTTCCCCAGAATATTGCGCTTCCGCCATCTAGCCCTGAGTTGTAAAGGAACTTGTCGGCGCATGCATAATACAGAAACTTTTGGCAGTATTCATTATCATAAGGAAATGGCGGGTTTGAAAAAAGGAGCGGGACTGCGCCAAGCTTTAATGCAAATGGCGGCTGTGCAGGCTGCATTCTGTAATCATTTGTCTTAAGCATGTAGTAGCCGCTAGTGAGGTATTCATTTTCCTCAAAAATAGCAGATTTTCTGGCTGATTCCAAAAGCAGCATGGCTGCAAATACGAGAAAGATTACCCAAAGGAGTATGTATGTTTTTTTCATTTCAGCCCTAAAGGCGCCATTTCAAAGCCAGCACGTACGGCAGCATTCTTAACTCGCGCTTTATCCTGAAGCTGCTCTTCATATCCCCTTGCCAATTCACAGGAACTTCAGCTATTTTAAGCCTCTTGCGTTGGGCTCTTAACAGCAATTCAGCGTCCCAAAACCAGCCCCTGCGAAATTTTGAATCATAGCCAAGCTCTTTAATAAGCTCCAGCAGGATTTCCTTTCTGAATGCCTTGAAACCGCACTGGTGGTCTTTCACCTTGGAGCAAAAATATATTCGCATGAAGAGATTATACGCATAGCTTATTGCCTTTCTGAAAAATCTTCTTTCCACTCTTGTCTTTGCAGCATATCTGCTGCCTGTTGCGATGTCAAAACCTTCATTTAATTTGGCTATCAGCTCAGGCATATATTTTGGATTCACAGAAAGGTCAATGTCGCTGTAGAAAACAATCTCGCCTTTGGCCCCTTTCATGGCCAGCGCAAGATTTTCCCTTCTCGATGGGCCATTTTCGTACTTGATAAAACTTATCTCCTTAAACTCCTTAGCCAACTGCAGGCATATTTGATTGGTCCTGTCTTTTGAGGAGTCGTCGCAGATTATGATCTCAAATGGCAGCCTAAGTTTCTTTGCTTCATCGTAAACTGCCAAGGTGTTTTTCATTAGGATGTCTTCCTCATTATATACCGGCAGAAAAATACTTAGTCTCATCTCTTCGCGATGCTGAATATTATTATATAAACCTTTTTATCAGGCAAAAGGGCTCAATTTCTTTATTGCCACAACACCTATATGGGGTGGAATGACTGGAAGAAAGTTCAGACTGAATGTATTAGGCGACAAGCCAACAACTTCGAACCCTTTTGAGATAAGGTATTTCTTTATGTCATAAGGGTTTGATACATAAGTTGCATCAGCATCAGGCCCGGATGCGTTAAGCAGGGGCTTTCTATAAATGAACCTCGGCTTTGCCGCAAGCCATTTTGAAAAGGACCATCCAATGCTCCTCACCAGCCAGCCAAATGTCTGCAACCGTGAGCTTGTGAAGCCGACATATCCCTTTGCGCTGAAAAATGCGAGAATCGGCCTTAGCGGGCTTGTTAAATTCGGCGCCACAACAATAACGCAGCCGCCCGGCTTGGTAACCCTCATTGCCTCATCAAGGTACTTTGGGACATCTGTGATGTGCTCAATAACCCCGTAAGAAACAGCAGCATCAAAAGAGCTGTCAGGGAAAGGCAGATCAAGGGCGCTGCACACCCTGAATTTTGCGCCCTTGTAATTTTTCTTTGCATAGGCTATGAACTTCCTCGAAAGGTCAGCCCCTATCACATCATATGTTTTGGAAAAGAGGGCTGTTGAGTTGCCCCTACCGCACCCTATGTCGATTATCTTTGAGCCCGGCTTTACAAACTTCTGCACATACTGGACATACTTTGGAAGGTAAAGGTCATCGTGGGCTGCCAGCATCTTCAGGTATGCATCTGAAGAGTTGTAAAAATCTGCCATCTCAGAACTAACGCGTTTAACTCTGTCCGAAGCCATAATTTTTGTGTTATAGCGGCTTATTTAAATATTTTCAGGCTTAGCAGCCATTAATTTAATAAACATCGTAATACTCCAGCCCATTATGCAGAATATTGAAGGCGTTGAGGTAAAGAAACTGAATCTATTCAAGGACAACCGGGGCTCAGTTATGGAGATACTTCGCTCTGATGACGCAATTTTCGAGAAGTTCGGGCAGGTCTACATCACCACATGCAAGCCGGGCATTGCAAAGGCATGGCATTACCACATAGGGCAGTCAGAAAGCTTTACGTGTGTAAAAGGAGTGCTCAAGCTCGTTCTTTACGACGGAAGGAAAAATTCGAAGACATACGGCAGCATTCAGGAGTTCAGGATAAGCCTTGAGAATCCCATTCTTGTGAAGATTCCTGCTTTTGTGCTGCACGGTTTTGAGTGCGGCACTAATGAGGAACTCATCGCAATAAGCATAAAGACAGAGCCTTATAACCCCAAAAACCCCGATAAGGTAAAGGTTGCTTTTAATGACCCAAGCATACCTTACAAGTGGGAGTCAAAGGAAGGCGGCTGATGAAACCAAAAGTCCTTGTATTGGCCTCAACATTTCCCAGGTGGAAATGGGACACAGAGCCTGACTTTGTATACTGGCTTGAGGATTCCCTGTCGATAAAATTCGACATCACAGTCCTTGCACCCCATCATCCGGGCGCAGAGCTTCACGAGAAGCTTGGAGGCCTTGATGTGAGGCGCTTCAGGTATTTTATTCCAAGGTATGAGCGCCTTTGCTACCAAGGAGGAATAAGGCCCAACATGAAAAAGAGCCTTCTTGCGAGGCTGCAGCTTCCGCTGCTTTTGCTTTCAGAATTTTTTTCTGTGAAAATGCTGATGCTTAAGCAGAGGTTTCCCCTGATTCATGCGCACTGGATACTGCCGCAGGGGCTTGTTGCAGTCATGGCAAAGAAATTGTTCCATGCCAAAGTGCTTGTCACTGTGCACGCTGGAGATGTTTTCCCCCTGAAGTCAGGGCTGCTCAGGCTTCTTTCAGCATGGACTTTGCGAAATGCAGATGCGGTGACTGTAAACAGCATTGCAACAGGCGACGCTGTAAGACGCGTTGCGGATGTGCCCATGAGAATAATTCCCATGGGCGTTGACCTGAAGCTGTTCTCATCCAGAGGCTCAAGCATTAAGAAAAAATACGGCATAGATGGAAAGATGATACTTTTCGTAGGCAGGCTGGCAGAGAAAAAAGGCGTTTCTTACCTTATTTCCGCGATGGTGAGCATAAAAAAGTCCTGCCCTGATTGCAAGCTGCTAATTGTTGGAGAGGGTCCTGAAAAGCCATTGCTTGAAAAGCAGATAGAAGGGCACGCGCTTAACGATTCTGTCATATTTGCAGGAAGCATGGCAAAGGAAAAGCTGCCTGCATTTTACCATTCTGCCGATGTGTTTGTTCTTCCGTCAATAATTGCCAAAAGCGGCGACACAGAAGGGCTTGGAGTGGTGCTTCTTGAGGCAATCGCATCAGGCGTTCCTGTGGTTGCAAGCAACGTTGGCGGAATACCTGACATTATAATCAATGGCAAAACAGGCTTGCTTGTGAAGCAAAAAAATCCGGGGGCAATTTCTGATGCAGTAATTTCTTTGCTCAGGCAGGAAAACAAGGGCAGGGCATTGTCAAAAGCAGCACTTGAGCATGTCAGGAAGAACTACTCCTGGGAAAAAGTATCTGGGCGCTTTTCTGAGATTTATTCGTCTCTTGCCCACCCAGCACTATGAAGGCTTTTGTCTTTCAAAAATACGCCTAAATCTTTCTATGTCTTTCATTCCAAGCTCTTTTGTCAGCACAAGCACGGCAACATAAGCTGCGCCCATTGCAGCATATTCAAGCGGAAGCATGAATTTGTTTGTTATGGGAATTATGCAGCTGATAAGCCACATGACCACTGTTGCCAGCGCTATCCTTAGAACTGAGACTGTTGAAACAAGTGTTTTTATTTTTACGAAGATGTAGCCCGTAGCTAGCACAAGGCTTAGCGCTCCTGCGAGAGTTGTTGCTATTGCCGCGCCCATAATGCCGTATTGGGGTATAAGCAGCAGGTTGAATGCAGCGCTTGCAGCCAGCGAAACAGTGATTATAATAGTGCTTATCTTCGGCTTTCCTATTCCGTTTATCACTGCAGCAAGCACATATGTGATTGAAAGCAGCGATGTTCCTGCAATAAGTATTACGAGCGGTTTTCCCCCGGGAGCATATTCTGAGCTGTAAAGCAGTATCAGGAAAAGCGATGCTGTGCCGCTTATCGCCGCTCCAATTGGCGCGATTATCATCAGCGCAAGCCTCATTGCTTCCCTGACAGTCTTTTGCAGCTCGTGGATGGGCTCACTTGCATGAAGCCTTGCAACTTCCGGCAGTATTGTCATCGCAAGCCCGCTGAAAAGCAGGTAAGGCAGCTTTGCGAGCGTGGATGCCGCAGCATAATATCCTGCTTCGGCACTGGCCAGCAGTGCTTTTACGAAGAGCAGGTCAATGCTCATAACGCCTATAAAGATAGCAGCAAACAGCGTTGCAGGTATGCCGAACCTAAGCAGATTCATTGGGCTGAATTTTCCAGTGTCGCTGCCGCGAGTCATAAGCCAGCCATAGGCCATTGTAAAAAAAGATGCTGCTATCAGGCCATAAACAGCTCCTTTGATGAAGAACAGGTAGCCTAACCCAGTTAAAATAAAAAGCCTCCCTGCGCCGTATATTGCAAGCAGGACAGCCTGCCTGCCAAACATTCTTTTTCCAAGCAGGTAGCCGCTGTAGGCGCTTGTAATTGAGTAGATTATTATTCCAGGAATAAGCAGCCTGAGATATGTTGAAAGGTCAGGCTCATTGAGTATGCCTGCTATAAAAGGCGCTGCAAAAAAGAATATTATGCAGAACCCGGAGGATATTATCAGCTGGAGCTGCAGCGACTTGTTCTTTATCGTATGGGCAATTGCCTCGTTTGAGGCTATCTTTTGCGAGGTAGCCTGCATAAAGCCCGTGGTTAGCAGAAGCGTTATAAGGTTCCAGAATGCTATGAGCACACCAAAGACGCCGTAAAGCTCAGGTCCAAAGTGCCTTCCAAGGATGAAGTTAATTACAAATCCGCTCAGGACTATAACTGCCATTGAACCGATAATTGCCGCAGTTCCTTTGAAAAGAGACATTTTCTTAACCTTTTTCCTGTGCCGCAAAGGCGCTTATGCTTTCTTCCAGCTTGTCTCCGAGCCTCTGCCAGGAGTATTTTTCAACTATGCTGTTGTAGTCTGCCTTGCCTTTCTTTCTAAGGCAGGCAATTATTTTTTCTGCAAGGTCATGTGCTTCTGGCCGCGCGAGCTGATCAGGATGGTCTTTTAGCACCTCTTTGACATCTCCAATTGCAGTAGCCACAACACGGGTGTTGCACGCCATGTATTCCATCAGCTTGTAAGGAAAGGTGTACCTGCTTGTCTCATTTTCAGGTTGCGGCAGCACAGCAACGTTTGCAGCGTTTATTCCCATTACAACATCTTCCCTTCTCGGCAGCTCAAGCCATATTATGCCTGGCTGTTTTATGTTGATTTCAGGGTCAACTTTTCCGCTCAAAAGCAAAACAGCATCCTTGTATTTTGATCTTATCCTTGCAAATGCGGCAAGAAGCATTTTTGCCCCCCTCTCTGCAGAAACGTGCCCTATATACGTTATTATTGGTGCGTTTTCTGGGAGCTTTAGGGCTTTGCGGCATTTTTCCATGGGCATCGGCTTGAACATTCCCTCTATGCCGTTTTCAACCACTATTGTCCTGCCTTTTCTTATTCTCCCGACTTTGCTCTTAAGGCTCTGGCTGACGCATACAGCAAGGTCAGCTTTCCTTATCAGGAAGTTATTGACAAGCCTCATCAGTGTTCTGCCAATAATCCCTTTTCTCATTAGAGGTAGGCTTGCGAAGTCATATGTCTCGTAATTGTCACGCAGGTCATAAACAAACTTTTTCCTGCCCTTTGCAAGGTATGCCAGGAAGGCAAATAATGGGTGTGTTGTGCCGACAACTATGTCGCTTTTTTTTGCAAATCTCCTTGCCTCGCCAAGAAATTCCGGAATTTTCAGCAGGGTAAAAGGCCTCACTTCAGCTCTCATCCGGTGCATGTACCTCGTGAATTTTTCTTTCCTTTCGTGGTCTCCCGCAAGTATTGTGACGCTGTGCCTTTTTTGCAGCGCTTCGCCAAGCCTTATCTCCCTGCCAAAATCCTGCAGCACGGCGTCTTTCCCCGTCGTGCTGGAAAACCTCTTTGTTACAATCAGAATTCTCATTCTTCCTTCAGGTTTTCTTTGTACCAATCGTAAGTCTTTTTGATGCCCTGCTCCAAAGTGTGCTTTGGCTTCCAGCCAAGAACTTTCCTTGCCTTTGTGCTGTCAAGGTACTGCTTAAGTATCTCGTTTGGCGCATTTCCCAGTATCGTTATTTGCCCTTCTTTGCTGAGGGTTTTCATTATGAGCTTCACCAGCTCAGTAACGCTTATCGGATTGTTTGTGCCGAAGTTAAATGCCTCTCCTGCAAGCCTGTTGCCGTCCATTGCCCCCGCCAGCGTCAGATATGCATCAACTGCATCTTCAACATAAATGTAATCCCTTACAAGTGTGCCGTCGCTCCTTATTGTCGGCTTCTCGCCCTTAAGGAGAGACCTGATTGTTCCCGGGAATATCCTGCTCCAGTTTGAGTCTCCGCCGCCGTAAATGTTTCCGCACCTTGTTATCGCAACATTGAGCCCGTAAGTCTTCGCATATGCCTGTGCCAGAAGGTCTGCGCAGCTTTTCGAAACGTCATAGGGGTGGCTTCCCTTGAGGCAGAATTCTTCTGTGTAAGGCAGCTTTTCCTGGTCGCCATAAGCCTTGTCGCTTGATGCAATCACCAGTCTCTTCAGGTTAAGGAGCCTTGCCGCCTCAAGCACGTTCCATGTTCCCTTGATGTTGCTCTCAAAAGTTGACAATGGCGACTTGTTGGCTATTCCGACAATTGTCTGCGCCGCAAGGTGGAATGCAATCTCAATGCTGTACTCGTTGAATGCCCTCATCAAAAGCTGCAGATCCTCAAGCTCGCCATAGACGCAGTTCACCTTGTCTAGCAGCCCGAAGTCTCTCATCCTGGAATCGCTCTTCCTGTCGCGCAGAAGGACAGTCACTTCCGCGCCTTCGTCAATAAGCCTGCTGACCAGCCAGCTTCCCAGGAAGCCGTCTCCCCCGGTTACAAAGACATGTTTTGATTTCCAGCTCATCCCCACACCTTCCACGGAGCGCCTTTTTCCCACAGGTCGCCGAATGACTGGTAATCCTTGAATGTATCCATGCATTGCCAGAAGCCCTCCAGCTTGAAAGCTGCAATTTCCCTCTTAGCAGCAAGCGCCTCAAAGGGCTTTTTCTCAAGAGAATCATTCTCACCAATGTAGCTGAATATGCTGTGCTTGAAAACAAAGAATCCTCCGTTGATCCAGTAGTCAAGCCTCGGCTTCTCCCTGAAATTAGTGACAATGCCGTCATCGGTTTCAACAATGCCAAACTGTGAGTAAGGCCTTAGGCAGGCAATTGTTGCAATTTTTCCTTTCTTCCTGTGGAATTCAAGCAGCTCATTGATGTTGATGTCAGAAAGTCCGTCGCCGTATGTTGCGAAAAAGTCCTCTCCTTTCGGTATATACTTTTCTATCTGCTTGATTCTGCCTCCTGTGTTTGTCTCAATTCCTGTATCGGCAAATGTGATGTTCCAGTCTTCTTCTTCGGTGGAATGGTCTACCTTTTTCCGTTCCTTGGTTTGGAGCGTGAAATCCTTTGAGCGCCATTCCTCCTCAAGGAAGTATTTCTTTATCAGGTCGCCCTTGTAGCCAAGGCACAATATAAAATCCCTGAAGCCGTAATGTGCGTATATCTTCATTATGTGCCACAGAATCGGCTTGTTTCCTATCAGCGCCAATGGCTTTGGTATTTCCTCAGGATACTCCCTGAACCTTATTCCCTTTCCTCCGCATAATATTACTAGTTTCATTTGTTTACGGGGCTGTTTTTCAGCCCGTTCTTTGCTTACTGGTTTCCCAGTAAACAACTGAAACATCAGAATTCCATCATTTTTAATGGTATTGGATGGAATTCTGAGTGTGCTCAAAAACCACATGATTGTGGTTTTTGACAATCCCAACATTCGTAACATATCCTTCGGTTGGGATTTTCATTTTCGCATCATGTCAGCAAGGAATCCGAACAGCACAATCTGTGCGCCAACTGTTATCAGCAGCATGCTCAGGATTAAGGTGGGCATCCTTCCCACTATTCCTGTTGTCAGGAATAAGTAGACCAGCCATATTCCCAGTGCTATGCCCATTGCAAAGAAAAGCCCGCCAATGGCACCGAAAAACTTCAGCGGCTCGTAATCCCTCAGTATCCTGAAAAGGTTTATCCACGCCCTTATAGCATAGCCGAATGGGCTTCCTATCAGCCTGCTCTTGTCTTTTCTCTTTGCAAAGTAGACAGGCACTTCTGCAATTTTGAATTTTTCCCTGACAGCCCGGATTATCTGCTCCTGGGTGTAGGTGTGATTTGAGATTATTGTTGCTCTCTGCGCCACTTCCCTTGTGAAAGCCCTGAAGCCTGTCTGCGCGTCGGTGATTTTCATCCTTGTAATCTGTGAAATCGCATAGGAGAAAGCCATGTTGCCAATCCTTTTCATCAAAGGCATGGTCTCTATCTTTCCTAGAAACCTTGAGCCAAGCACGAGGTCGTATCCTGCTCCTATCTTTGCCAGGAGCTTTGGAATATCGGAAGCAAGATACTGTCCGTCAGCATCTGTATGCACAATCACATCTGCCTTTCTCTTTAGCGCCGCATCAACCTCAGTCCTGAACGTTTCTGCTAAGCCGTAATTCTTCGGGTGCTTTATGACCTCTGCGCCAGCCTGCTTCGCCGCTTCTGCAGTGTGGTCGGTGCTGCCGTCATCAACCACAAGAATCTCAAACTTGCGCTTTTCCCTGCCAAGGATTTCTTTTATGCTTCTGATTACATTTCCTATGGTTTTCTCCTCGTTAAACGCAGGTATTGTAACTATCAGATTCATAGGCGTCCGTGTTCAAAGTGGATTTATATATGTTTCTATGTGAATATGCAAACAACAAACTATTTATATGAGCTTTTTTGCCGTTGCAGTATGAAGATTTTTGTCAGCGGCGGCGGGGGATTTATTGGAAGTAATGTCGCTGAATATTACGCAAGGCTCGGGCATGACGTCGTCGTTTTGGACAACCTTTCAAGGGCTAAGCTTCTGAAGAAGGACATCAAGAGCCTTGACTACAACATAAAGTTCCTCCAGCAGTTCAAAAACGTAAAGTTTATTCTTGGTGATGTCGCTAAAAAGGAAGATGTCCTTTCTGCCTCAAAAGACGCGGATGTTTTCTTCCACCTGGCAGCCCAGACTGCAGTGACAACTTCTGTAACAGATCCAGAGCCTGACTTCCAGTCAAATGCTCTCGGCACGTTTAATGTAATGGAAGCAGCCAGGAAATCCCAAAAAAACCCCGCAGTAATCTATGCCTCTACAAACAAGGTCTACGGCAACAACCCGAACTCAATAGGCATTGTTGAAAAGCAGGACCATTATGAGTTTGAGCAGAAGTTTGCAAAGGGAATTCCTGAGTCATTCTCAATAGACTACTGCGAGCATACCCCATACGGCTGCTCAAAACTAACAGGGGATCTCTACGTTCAGGACTATGCCCATGTCTACGGCTTGAAGACAGGCGTTTTCAGGATGTCCTGCATTTACGGCACAAGGCAGTTTGGTGTTGAAGACCAGGGCTGGGTAGCCTGGTTTGCAATTGCCACAATTCTTGGCAAGCCAATAACAATCTATGGAGACGGCAAGCAGGTCCGTGATGTCCTGTTCGTAAAAGACCTGATAGAGCTTTACAATTCTTTCCTGAACAGCAAGCTCAAGCACGGTGTTTTTAACGTTGGCGGCGGTCCTGAAAATACAATGTCGCTCCTCCAGCTCCTGGACATGCTTGAGAAGCTGACTGGAAAGCGCAGCACAATTTCCTATTCAGACTGGAGACCCTCAGACCAGAAGGTATTCATAGCAGACATTGCAAAAGCAGGCAGGGAGCTTGGCTGGAAGCCAAAAATCTCGCCAAAGGAAGGCGTGAAGCAGCTGGTTGACTTTGTCAATGCAAATAAAAACCTCTTTTGATTGGCATGAAAATTTCTATAGTTATCCCGGCGCATAATGAGGAAGCGAATCTTCCTTCTCTTGTTGACTCCCTTGTGCAGCTTGGCGAGAGCCAGAAGTGGGACTATGAAATCGTAATTGGTGACGACCACAGCGCTGACAGCACAGGCAGAATTGCTGATGAATACTCAAAGAAAAATCCGAGAATAACAGTAATACATAGGCGCAACAGCATCAGGGGAATGGGAAACACTTTGAAGGAAGCCACAAAAGCTGCAACCGGCGACGTAATAATCTGGACAATGGCTGACAAGTCTGATGCCCTGGAAACATATCCGCTTATGGTTGCAAAAATCAACGATGGCTATGACCTGGTTTTTGGCGCAAGGTACATTAAAGGAGGCTCAAAGGGAGATTTGGCATCCCACAAGGCATTCTCAAGCCAGACCTACAGCCGCATCGCAGGATTTATTTTTGGCATGAAAGTCCATGACATCACAAATGCGTTCAGGGCTTTCAGGAAGGCTGTTTTTGACTCAATCGAGCTCGAGTCAGGCGATTTCGCAATCTCGCCGGAGTTTGCAATCAAGGCGCATCTTCTCGGCTACAGGCTTGGGGAAGTTCCAACCACTTATTCTGACAGGAAAGCAGGCAAGACAACTTTCAAGATTATGAAGATGGGCTTGCGCTACGGCTCACTTTTCAAATACCGGTTTATGCCTGTAAAGAAAAAGCAGTAGGCATGCGATGAATGCTGCTGCAGAGAAATAAAAAAGCACTTTTCTCAATGGCGAAGGATGGGCAATAATCTCAATTTCGTGCCTGCCTCCTTCAACTTTTATTGCGATTGTGTTGAATGCAGTCCTCATAAACGGAACATCTTTCCCATCTACCATGACTTCAAGCCACGGGTAATATGAATAGGCGAGCATAAGGTAAGCTGGGGTTGTCTCAACTTCCAATGCAACCCTGCTTAGCTCAGTCTTTGCGCTTATCACTCTTGCAGTTGCAGAGGCATTTGAGCCTGTGCTTTCATTTGAGCCTTCTTTCAGGGGTATGCTTTCATGCACCCTGCTGATAAGGGCATCAGTTATGTCTGAGTTTATAGCCCTCTGCTCAAATTTAATCCTCATGAGCCACGGCTGTTCGCTGTCAAGCTCTGTTGCATAGCAGCACTCAACTGATTCCGCAGCGATAACCTGGGTGCTGTTCAGCGTTATTATGCTCAGGTTTCTCTCAAGGCCCAGGCTTGGCGATTTGTCGCTGAATGTTTCTTCTGCATTCCTGCCTATCTGGCTGTTGTGGATGATTACGTATTTGACGTTGAACATTTCCAGGCCATGGATTGTTGCTTCTGACATTGGCTGCTGCAGGTCATAGATTTCATGCGCGGCTTTCTGGGAGATTGCCGCAAGATAGGGTATGCTTGGCGGCGATGATTCTATCACTGGCGAGAAGACTGTCTGCAAGCCAGCATCAGTATAGAGCTTTGACGGCCAGTATGTCCTTCTGTTGCTGTGAAGGTCCAATACCCTGAAATCAGATTTGTCCAGTGCGATTTCCCTGTGGAGGGCTTCCTGGTAGGAGTCATCTATGTATGTTGCCTGGTAGAATGACGGGAAGAAATCAATCATGATTATCACAGCTATTATGATGAAGGCTCTTGGCTTTGGCAATGCCAGCATTGATATTCCTGCAAGGGCTGAGAGCATTAGCACCAAAACAGGTAGGTAGCGCGGAGACTGCACAAATGTAAGTAGCAGGGCAACCGCCAGAGAAATTGCCATTGCTTTTCCTGGCTCAAGCTTTTTCCTGAAAGCATAAATTGCTCCTGTTGCTGCAAGCAAAATGGTGATTATTCCAAGATAGAATATTTCCCTGTAGCCCGGCAGCAAGTGCCACGTTAGCGCGCCAATTAAAGCCTGCCCATCTGGCATTTTAAGCGCAAGGTTGCCAGATGCCTTTTCAGATGCCGTGATTGTGTTTTTTTCCATGAAGAATGGCGCAGCCCAGACTGAAACAATCAGCAGGAATATGGCGCCGGCTGCTGCCAATGGCATGATTTTCCTGCTCCTTATCAGCGCATAAACTGCAAAGATTGCTATTATGAATGCGCCGTCTGCAGGATGGGTGAAAAAAAGCAGCGAGCAAACCAGCGCGATAGCAGGAATAACCTGCTTTTTCCCGATGTACTTTTCAAACACCAGAAATAGCAGCGGCGCAAGTGCATAGAGCATCGCTGCCTGCGTCCTGCCTATCATTATCCTTCCGATGTGCTCAAGGCTCAGCGAGTAGGCAAGCGCGCCGATGAAAGCAGCCTTTTTGCTGTTTGATATTTTTTCAATAAAGAGGAATGCAAAAATTGAACCTGCTACTTGGGCAATGAACATATAAAGCTTAACCGCAGTGTTTATGTCGCCTGTTATGAAACCAAGGAGACCGGCTGCAAGCGGAGCCAGGAAGCCGTATGCAGAGAATATGCTCACGCCAGCGTTCCAGTAAAAATTCCAGAATGGAACCTGAAGGTGCCTTATCGCATCATGGGCATACCGCGCTGTTGCTGTAAATGCTGCTGCATCCCCCAATGCGACATCTCCAGGCGCAAAATAGAAAACAGATATTGTTGCAATGATGGCAGCCAGAAGGGCAATTGGCAGCCGTTTCTTCCTGAACAAGGCTTCTATTGCCTCTGGTTTTTTTAGCAGAAGAATGAGGCAAGAGACCAATACTGCTGCCAGGGCTAAGCATAGAATTATCACCCAGGCGCTTATGCAGCCTGCAAGATGAAGGTTTTGACTCAGGGCGCATCTCTTGATTTCCGGAAGCGCTTTCAGCTGCAGCAAGGAATAGAGAGCAACCGCTGCTGTAACCAATGCAATTAGCTTGCCTTTCATTGCTTGTGGGCATTCAAGCAGAATATTTAAATAATGCTGTCTTTCCAAACGCACTATGGCTTTTATCAGCATATTGCTGTTCTTCCTCTACACCTGGGGATTGGGCTTTGGCGCAACAAGGTGGATGAAGAATTCAGAAAATTTCTTTGAAAGGAACCTCATAAGGATAGGCATAGGTCTCGGCATTATCCCGCTGCTTATCGTTATCTTCAACGTGCTGCACATCGCAATAATGCAGGAAATTTTCATGGTGCTTGCCCTGGCAGGACCAATTTATGCGCTGGCCAGGGAAAGAAAAGTCAGCATTCCTCCGCTAAGGCTCACAAAGTCAAATCTTGCGGTGCTTATTGCCGTCATAATTTTCTTTGCCTCGCTCTTCATTTACAGCTCAGGCGCTTTTAAGTATCCTTATCTTGAGAATGATGATCCCTGGGGGCATGCCGCTGCTTCAAAATACGTCGCAGACGAAAAGACTGTAAGCCAGTCAGAATACCGCACTTTCCAGTACCTTAGCCCCTATCCTCCGGGATATGACGGCTTCCTCGGGCTTATGGCGCAATCCAATGATTCTGTATACTGGACCCTGAAGTTTTTCAACGCATTGATTATATCTTTGGGCATACTGTTCTTTTTTTTCTTTGCAAGGGAGTTCACAGGCAGTCTTTCCAAATCGCTGATAGCCACATTTATTCTTGCTTCTGTCCCGTGCTATTTAAGCCATTTCATCTGGGCGCATGCCCTCACAATGACGCTTTTCTTCCCGGCAATGTATTGCCTGGAGATGATAAAGCATGACAGGAAGTGGATTTTTCCTGCAAGCTTTGTGATAAGCGGATTGATGGTCTCTGACCCGACTACTGCCTTGAAGCTTGTTGCTATGATGGGCATTTACTTTGCCGTGAAGTCAATTGCCATGAAGAAATTCTCGGTTGCGCATTTCTCTGCGCTTGCGCTCGGCAGTCTGCTTTCATTGTTTTGGTGGGCTCCGAATGCAAAAGGCTTCTTCTCAATGGTTGAAAACGGCGGCACCACTGTTGGTGAAGCTGTCGCCTCAAACACAAATCTTTTTGTGAAAATCTTCCACATAATACAGGGCGCATTTCCGACAGACAGCGGCACAGCCAGCAGGGCTTACTCTTTCAGCGACTTTTTCATGGCCCAAAAAGCGAACATGATTAACAACCCGATAGGAATTGGCGTTGCTGTCTCAGTTCTCGCCATAATCGGGCTCGCAGTGGTCTGCCTCAGGTACAGGTCCTGGCTGCAGGAGAAGGGCGGCTATCTCCTGATAACGCTGTGCTGGGGTGTATTCGCATTTTTGGGCGTTAACAGCATCACTTTCAACCTCCCAATTGGATTTTTTGCCTTCCGCTTCTGGATGATTCTCGCAGTGCCAGTTGCCCTGCTGGCTGCAGAAGGCATAATGCTCCTTTCAGGCATGGTGAATATGAAAGCTGTCAAGGCAGCCATTATTGTAGCGTTGATTGTGGCAGTCACATTTACATCAGGCATCCAGAAATATGCAGTCAACACAGCCCCTTGGGGAGCTGGTGCTTTCTGGACCTACGAAATGACGCCGCAGGGTCCCCAGTCGTATGAGCTTGCAGGCTATGTCTGGCTTCATACGCTGCCGCCAAACACAAAAGTGTTTTCTTTCCTGACTGATGACCAGGTGATTGGGTTTGACAAGTTTTCATGCGGCTGGTGCAAGGATGAGTCAGAGCTCAGGAAAAGAGGATTAAACATTACTGGCGAGGAAATGCATTCCTGGATGCTTGAGCACGGCTACCAGTATCTTTTGGTTGGCGGCATGGAGGTCAGGAATTTCGGGCAGGATGCAGTTGACTCTTTCATCGACAGCATCCAGAACTCAACGCTTTTCTCACTGGCCCACCAGACAAACGGGCTTATTGTGCTTAAAGCCTGATAACTTTCCTGAGGAGGGTTAGCTCTTCTCTTCCTATTGCCCTGAGCAGCAAAAGCGATGCAAGGTATGCGGCTGCGCCTAATGCTATAAGAGTAAAAAGGCTGAAGTCTGAAAGCCCCAGAATAACAGCCGACATGACCAATGAAGCAATCAGCGGCTTCAGAAGAAGCTTGAAGACATTTATGGCATAGCCGTTTTTCGAGCTGTAGTATAGCAGCACTGCGAATCCAACCGCCTGCGTCAGGATGGTTGCTGCTGCAACACCTATGTGCTGGTATTTTGGTATCAGAATCAGGTTAAGCGCTATGTTTATCGCCAGGTATATTGCCGTCGCCCTTGCAAAAAGCTTCTGCTTGTCCACTGCATTAAGCAGGTAGCCAATCAGGTAATTGAAGAATACGAAGACCTCTGACCATATCAGCAGCTGAAGAGCCATGACGGCAGGGCTGTATTCTGGAGTGTAAAGGAAGCCGATTATTTTTCCGGCAAGAATGGTAGTGGCAAAAGCAATCGGCAGCGCGACCATTGCAAGATAGTAGAATACCTTCTTGTAAAGCAGGGCAAGAAAATTCTTTGCTTCAAGGTGAAACCTTGACATTGCCGGAAACACTGCAGTTACCAGTATCAGTGGGATGAATGAGAGAGAATCCACAAGCCCATAGGCAGAATTGTACCAGCCTACAGGGTCGTTGCTTTTAACCATTACCTTCAGCATTATTATGCCGATTCGGTAGTATATTGCCATGAACAGCACTGAGAGGAGGAAAGCCCAAGATTTCTTAAGCAGCTGAAGCCATTTTTTAAAATCAAGGGTAACGGAAAAATGCGTGAACCTGTTCCACACAATCAGGGCGCTCGCGGCAAAGTTGAGCCCGTAGGAAACTACAAACACCCAGAGCACTGCAAGCAGCCCATGCCCTGTAAGCAGGAGGTATATGCCAAGCCCTGTAGCTATAACCCTTTCAAAAATGTTCATAAGAGCGTAATAATGGTGCCTTTCAAAGGCAAGGAAAATGTTCCTGAACGGCTCTGTTATGCTATTGAAAAAGCTCGCAAGCATCACTATAGACACCGCAACTGCCATTTCAGGCAAGGCAAAGTTTGAGAAAACAAGAACTACAACGATAGCAAATGCCAGCGTTGCGAATAGCTTAATTGAGAAAGTGGTGCTTAAGTACTCATAAGCCTTCTTTTTGTCCTTTGCAATTTCCTTGATAGTGAGAGTCGCGAGCCCCATGTCAGAGAATATCAGGAAGATGCTGGCAATCGCAAACGCAAAAGAGTATATCCCGAAATCCGACACCCCGAGCTTCCTTGCAAGGATTACGAAGAAAACCATTGAAAGCGCCCTTGAGATTATTTCGCCGGCAAAGAGAAATCCCGTATTCCTTGTTATTGTCTCCGCATCTCCCATGCCTCACAATCATTGCAATAACTTTTTAAATTTATTCTTATTCTCAGGGAAGAATGGGTTTTAGGGCAAATTACGGCAGGCTTTCTGCGATAGTAATCATTTTCGCAGCCATTCTCAGGTTTGCCCTGGCATCTGTCTCGCATGCTTCAGGCGACAGCTGCTGGCACCTCGCTGCCGCAAGGTTCATTGCCCAGAACATGCAGATTCCCCTTTTGCAGCCTTTTGGCAGTGGAAGAGAAGTTTTCTGGGCGCCTCCCTTGTTTCATATTGTGGCAGCCGGCTTCTACAAGCTCTTTTACCAATTCGGCGCAATATGGGGGCCAACCCTTTCTGACTTCTCAATGAAGATGGTCTCGCCTTTGTTTGGCTCAATGACCCTGATTTTTGTCTACCTTATAGCGAAGAAGCTTTTTGACAGGAAAATTGCATTCTACTCTGTTTTGTTCATGGCTTTCGTGCCTTTGCACATTTACCAGAGCTCAATCTCCTATGTTGATTCTTTCACTGCGTTCTTTGTGGTTGCCAGCGTCTATTTCCTGCTGCAGAAGCGCCTCATTGTATCTGCAGTGTTCTTCGGGCTTTCCCTCATTGCAAAGCAGACCGCGCTCTTCACGCTGCCGCTGATGTTTTACATAGTCTATCGGCAGTATAAAGGAAAAGTTGCGCTGAAGTCAGCCGTTTTTGCCGGTGTAACAGCTTTGGTCGGCTGCTGGTGGTTCATCAGGAACCAGGTTTTGCTGGGAAACGCTTTCTGGCCGTTCTTCTACAAGTTCTTTGGCGGAAAAATAGCGCCATATGCATCTGAGACCGGCTTTAATATATTCAACATCCTTCACCCGCTCGTTTACCTGCAGGGATACCTGGAATTTTTCGGCGTTCCGCTGGGAAGCTACGCCATAATTTCAGGCTTTTCAATCCCTTTCAAGCCAATCCTTCTTTCAGGCTGGCTCATTGCAACAATGCTGTTCATTGCTCCTCTCTTCATAGGCATTGCTGTCCTGAAGCTGAAGAGCCCTGCAAAAATTCTTTATCTCTGGATTCTGCTGAATGTTGCCGGCGTGCTTATCTATGTCATGAGCCTGGACACATTTTATTCAAGGTTCATGCTGCCAGCATTCCCTGCCTTTGCCATGCTCTGGGCAGTCGGGTTTGACAGGCTTCTAACTTCAAGGATAAAAAAAGTTGCAATTCTCCTTTTTGTTGCGGTTGCTTTTGTTTTTGTCTCGGCAGAGTTCGGCAAAGATGTTATTGCTGCAAGGCAGTGGCAATCCTACAGCGATGACTTCAGCTGGATAAGAGCGAACCTTGAGCCAGACGCGTTTTTCTATTACGGAGGCCAGTGCCTCAGCTACAACATAAACAGGCTTTCAGACTTCAGCCTTGACAAGCCCGAAGCGTATATCTGGATTAATCCAAACTTCGCCCTTGAGCCAGTTGCGCAGATAAACACCACCATACTGAAGGAGTTCTCAAACTACACTCTTTCATACAATAATCCAACTACAGGCACAGAAGTCTATCTTGTAAAGCAATAAATTTTAAAAGCAGCAGCCTTAACTCAGAGCCTATGGCAGCTTACAAGGTTCTTGTTACTGGAGGAGCGGGATTTATTGGCTCATTCATAGTAGACGAGCTTGTTAAGAAAGGGCATCAGGTGGAAGTCTTTGACAATCTGACTGAGCAGGTTCACCAGGGAAAGATGCCCTCTTATCTCAATCCTTCTGCCAAATTCATAAAGGGGGATGTAAATGACTACGAGGCTTTCAAAAATGCAGTTCTGGATTCTGACATTGTTTTCCATGAGGCTTCTGCTGTTGGCGTCGGGCAGAGCATGTATGAGATTCGCCATTATGTGCAGGACAATGTAATGGGCACAGCCAACCTTATGCATATTGTCGCAAATGAGCC
The DNA here is from genome assembly GCA_043807015.1 of Candidatus Woesearchaeota archaeon. Lineage (GTDB taxonomy): Archaea > Nanobdellota > Nanobdellia > Woesearchaeales > UBA10216 > JAZDGJ01. The sequence goes on from JAZDGJ010000043.1 coordinate 22,489, forward strand.
CCATCACCTCAAAAAAATCCTTGTCGCTTCCTCAATGAGCAGCTACGGCGAAGGCGCTTACCACTGCGGAAAATGCGGAACAGTCTATCCGCCTTTAAGGGCGGAGCAGCAGATGTCTCATGCAGAGTGGGAGCCCATATGCAGCAAGTGCAATTCTGTACTGAAGCCTATTCCCACTTCTGAGGATAAGCCCCTCAACCAGAATAGCATTTATGCGATAACAAAGTCAACACAGGAGCAGATGGTGCTCACAGTTGGAAAGGCATACGGCGTTCCATCTGTAGCACTGCGTTACTTTAATGTCTACGGTCCAAGGCAGTCGCTATCCAATCCCTACACGGGCGTAGCTGCCATATTCATGAGCAGAATCAAGAATGATAACCCGCCAATAATCTTTGAAGACGGCATGCAAACAAGGGATTTCGTCTCAGTCCATGACACGGCAAGGGCTAACATCCTGGCTATGGAGTCAAAAAATGCTGACTACGAGGCTTTTAATGTCGGCTCAGGCAAGCCCACCACAATAAAAGGGGTTGCTGAGGTGCTTGCAAAGCTCTACGGCAAGGGCATAAAGCCAATGGTGAATGGAAAATTCAGGAAAGGCGACGTAAGGCACTGCTACGCTGACCTTTCAAAGATAAGGTCAAGGCTGGGCTTTGAGCCAAAGGTTTCTTTTGAAGAAGGAATGAGGGAGCTCGCTGAGTGGTCTGAAAAGGAGAAGGCTGTTGACATGGTTGAGAAGGCAAACAGCGAGCTGAAGCAGAAGGGTCTGGTGAAATGAGTTCTAAGTAATATTTTTATATTATGGCGTGTTTCACCCACCCATGGGTAAATTAGGTTTTTTTCTGATAAATCTGCGTTATGGGATTAAGCATGCTTTTGACTGGGTGGAATATGCAAGGTATCTTGAGTACCCGCTTGTTTTTGAAAAGCTCGGGCTTGCAAATGCAGGCTCAAGCTGCAAGTTCCTTGATGTCGGGAGCGGCCGCTTCGGAAAATTCGCCCTGTATGTTGCGCTGCACACTAAATGCGCAATTCATTCCACCGATGTTGGTGACTATGTCTTCCAGCAGAAAAATGCATTCAGGCGCTTCGGGCTTGGCTCTGCTCTGGGCAGCTGCATCATGATTGAGCAGCAGGATGCAACAAGGATGAGCTTTGCTTCGGCGCAGTTTGACAGGATATCGTGCATTTCAGTGGTTGAGCACATAGTCGGCGATGGGGATATAAAAGCAGTGAAGGAGATGGCAAGGGTTTTGAAAAAAGGGGGAAGGCTTGTCATAACTGTTCCCTATAATCCTCTCAAAACAGGCGAGGAGTCCTACGTTTTCGCAGACAAGCTTTACGAGAGGACCTCCAGGAGCGGAAGGATATTCCTGGCAAAAACCTATGATGACGATACGCTTACGGGCAGGATAATAAAGCCCTCAGGCCTTTCTGTCAAGAGCATAACCTATTTTGGCGAGCCCGGCTTTCCATGGTCAAGGCTGATTTATGACAACAATTCCTACCTGGTCAAGCTTCTTACCAAGCCTCTTGGCATTCTCACGCCTTTGTTTACCTTCTTTTTCTTCAGGGAAATGCCGAAAAGCAAGTTTCACAATAATGACTGGCAAGGTGTAGGCGCCTGCATTGTGCTTGAAAAGCGCTAGAAAATATTCTCGTAAACTTCTATTGTCTTTTTTGCGCTTTCCTTCCAGCTGAAGCGCTCTGAATTCTTCAGTCCTTTCCTTGCAAGCTCTTTCGCAGTCCTGCTGTTTTCAAGGATTTCCATGATTGCGCTGCTGTAGCCTTCGGCATCATAGACATCCACGATTTTTCCGGCATCTGCCACAACTTCTGCCAAAGAGCCTCCATTGCTTGCCACAACAGGGCAGCCGCATCTCATGGCTTCTGCGGCAGGCATGCCAAAGCCTTCATACACAGAGGGGAAAACGAATGCATCTGCCGCATTGTATAGCATCACCAGGTCATCTGAGAAATAAGCGTTTTTCACCTGCCCGAGCTCAACAACATCTTTTCCCAGGCTAAGTTTTTTTATCACTGCAGGAATTGCCTCATAGCCATACCCCCTTTTTCCTGCGAGCACAAGCTTGTGCCTGATTCCCTTCTGCTTCAGGATGCTGTATGCCCTTAGCAGCGTTGGTATGTTCTTCTTTGCCTCAAGCGCTCCAACATAAAGTATGTATGGTTCTTTTATACCGAACCTTCTTGCAACGTTTTCCTTGGCAATTTTTCTGCTTATAATCCTGAATCTTTCGTTTGGCGCAAGATAGGTTACTGTTATTTTCTCGGGCTTTATCCCGAAGCGGCGCATTATGTCTTTTTTTGAGTTTTCGCTGCAGGTGATTATGTGGTCTGAATTTCCAACTGCCTTTGGAAGCAGGAACTTGAATGCAATCCTGACAGGCAGTTCATGAAGCTCGGGATGCAAAAGGGGTATTATGTCGAGGACTGACTGGATGTTCTTTTTGCCTGGAAGAATCTGCCTGAAAACAAACGGCCCGATGCTGCTTGTGTGGTGCACGATGTCAAATTTCTGCTTTCTGAGCTTCAATGGCAGAGTTATGAAATTTCTTATGATGGACAGCGGAAACTTTCCGGAGGGGATTATCTCCTCATGAGCCATTGAGTATATGTCGTGCTTCTCTCTCCGCCTGTGCACGAGCCAGTATTCATTTTTTTTGTCCTGCAGGAGTATCTGCTTCGTTATGTTGAGCGTGTATGTTCCGAGCCCCACAAGCGGGGTGTCTGTTTCGTCTGTTATGATTCCTATTTTCATCTGGCTTTTGAAGCGAGGCGGCTTTTTAAATGTTTTCTGCATGAAGTGCTGAAGACAGGGCGCCTGAAAATTTTATTGAAGCCAAAATCATGGAAAATTATTAAAAGAGGCATTTTTTCTTCAGCAGTCATGAGTCCTAAAAAGTTCATCATGCTTGTTAACTGCTATCCCCATCCCTTTCATGTAAAAAAAGAGGAAGACTACTTTCTGATACCCTGCTCTGTAATGAGCAAGAAGGGGTTTGGGTGCGAGTACGTGACTTTAAGAGCTCAGGGCAGCAGGACAATAGAGACCAAGTTTGCCAAGGATTCTGCTTACGAAGAATATTACGAGGGCTTCAAGATAAGGCGTTTTGACAAGACAACCCAGCTTCTCAGCTACATCAGGAAAGAAAGGGCGATTCTCCAGAGCAACCTGAGGCCGTGGCTTCCTTCAACGCTTTCAGCTTTCCTTCCAAACACAAAGGTGATGCGCTCCTTCACTTATTTCATGGGCTCAAACATGCCCATAGCGTTTTTCTCAGCTTTTGCATTCAGGTTTTTTGATAGGATACTTGCGGTTACGCCATACGAAATGGATGTTTACAGAAAGTACAAATTGCCTGAAAAAAAATTGCGCTTAATACCTTTTGCAATAGACTATTCTTTCTTCAGCAAAAAAGTTCCGGCAGACGACTTTAAGGAAAAGTTCGGAATAAAGGAGCAGGACAAGCTCATAGTTGCAGCTGCCAACGTCCGGAAGCTAAAGCGTTTTGATGTCCTGATAAAGGCACTGCCCCTTGTGAAGGAGGAAATACCGTCTGCAAAGGCAGTCATAGTTGGAGCTGACTTGCTCCACGCCCAGGGGCTTCCATCAATTAAGGAGCTCGCTGAAAAATATGGGGTTTCTGGCTCAGTGGTGCTTGCCGGCCACAATGATGCAGAAGGCGTCAGGAAATTCTACTCAATGAGCCACGTTTTTTGCCATCCTGCAGCTGACGAATACCAGGGGCTCGTAAGCTATGAGGCAGCAGCAATGGGGCTGCCGCTCTGCCTCTCAACCATCGGCTCCCACACATCTGTATACAAGGAGCATGCATTATACCATGATGTCGGCGACTATGAAAAGCTTGCAAAGGACATAATTTACTCGATAAAGCACCGCGATGAGAGGGAGGAGCACATCAGGTTCCTGAAGGAGCACATGAAGGAATGGGATGAGAAGCTGATTTTCAAGAAGACATCTGATTTCTATGATGAGCTTATTGAGTCAAAAAAGCTCAAGTTTTAATTTTTAAGGATTTTCTTGTAAAGCTCGAAATGCTTTCTTCCGACAGCACCCCAGTTCGCATCTTTCTGGTATCTCCTGATGCCCTGCTGGAATTTCCCATAGCTTGCTGAAACTTTTTTGACTGCTTCAGCCATGGCTTTTGGATTTTTTGGATGCACCACTATGCCTGTGCCGTATTTCTCAACTATCTCCCATATGCCGCCTGTCTTTGTAATAACAACCGGCTGGCCAAATGACATTGCATCATGAAGCGGCCCTGACTGGTATGGCGCCCAGACATAGGGCAGTGCCACAATATCTGCCTCATTATAATACCTGCTCTTTGTATCTTCCGGCACCCACCTGAGGTCAATGGAAATGTTACTGCGGCCTTTTGCTGCTTCCCTTACACTTTTTTCATACTGGGCAGAGGTTGGCTTTCCTGCAACCAGCAGCTTATATTCAGAGAGGTAATCCATTGCTCTCATCAGGTATTCAATTCCCTTTCCAGGGCTTACAAACCCGAAGCAAATTATTTTTTTGTCCTTCCGCTTTCTCAGCTTGCGCTGTATAAGTCCCATGTTGATGTTGAAATTTTTCCTGTTATGCCTTCCAAGGTATTCTGCCTGTTTTGGAGTGTGGGCAATAACTGCTGCAGCCCTTGTTGCAATCATTTTCTGCAGCCACCTCAGCACAATCTCCCTCAGCCCCTTGCCCTCATCGGTGTGCACTTCCGCAAAAGTAATCACCACAGGTATTTTTTGCTTCATAGCCAGGACAAGGCTCATGTTTAAGGTGTATTTTCCAAAATACTGCCCTGCAGGAACGTACTGGACATGCAGAAGGTCGAGCTTTTCCTTTTCTGCTATCTCTGCCAGCTTTTTCCCAAGGTTTAGCGCTCTCAAATTGACTTTATAGTCGGCATCAGACCACAAATCCCCAATCCTGACAACCTTGCATGGAATCTTCTCGCACAGCCGTTCAGCGTAGATTGCGCCGCCGTCCTTCTCAGGCAGAAACTTGCTCACGTAGCCGATTTTCATTCTGTTTCCGAGGCGTTAAAGAATTTATATACTTTTGCATGGAGCCATGAAAAAATATATAAACCGCCCGAATTTCGGCAGGAGTGATTGATTATGATTAAATGCCATATGTGCAGAAGCTCTAACCTGTATAAGTTTCTTGACCTTGGCTCCCAGCCCCATTCAGACGGCTTCCTGACTAAGGAAGACCTTTCAAATCCAGAGCCGTTCTATCCTCTTGATGTCTACATATGCAGGGATTGCGGGCTTGTCCAGCTCGGCACAATAGTCTCTGGAAGAGTGATGTACAACGAGAAGTACTTTTATGAGCAGTCAACCACAGACACTGGAAAGTGCCACTACTTCAGCATGAGCAAGATGGTTTGCGAGAGGTTTGCACTTCCAAAGAGCTCCCTTGTGGTTGACATAGGCAGCAATGTGGGCGTTCTTTTGTCTGGCTTCAAGGCGCAGGGCATGAGCATCCTCGGGGTAGACCCGGCGCCACTTATAGCCAAAAAGGCAAACGAGCTTGGGATTGAGACGATTGCGGATTTTTTCAACCCAGAAGTTGCCCGCAAGATAGTTGGCATGAAGGGAAAAGCAAAAGTTGTCACAGGAACCAATATTTTCGCGCATCTTCCAGACCTTCATGAAACAATGGACTCCTTGAAAATACTGCTTGATGAGGATGGCATGTTTATAATTGAGGTTCCTTATTTGGTTGACCTTATCAAGAATGTGGAGTACGATACGATTTATCATCAGCATCTTAGGTATATTTCAGTGAAGCCCCTTGTGCCCTTCTTTGCAGGGCATGGCTTTGAGATTTTTGACATTGAAAAACTGCCAATACATGGCGGCTCACTGCGCATATCCGTAAGCCGCAAAGGCAAGCGCAAAATCTCGCCGCATGCCCAGGAGTTCCTTGACCTTGAGAAAAAAGAAAATATCTACTCGCTAGAAGTTCTGCAAGATTTTGCCAAAAAAGTTGCAGAGCAGCGCAGGCTACTAATGGAGCTTCTGCTGAAGCTGAAAGCAGAGGGCAAGAGGATAGTTGCAGTAAGTACGCCTGCCAAAGGCAACACTTTGCTGAACTACTGCGGCATTGGCGCAGATATACTTGACTACGCAACAGAAAAAGCCAAGATTAAGATAGGGCTGTACACGCCAGGAACCCACATACCTATTTTTCCCGATGCTAGGCTGCTTGAAGACATGCCTGACTACGCGCTGCTGCTTGCCTGGAACTTTGCAGAAGAGATAATGCGAAACAACCAGGAATACTTGAAGCGCGGGGGAAAGTTCATAATACCAATACCAAAACCAAGGGTGGTGACTGAAATGGAAGAAATGAAAATTGAAAACAGAAGCCCTGCTGCATCTGATAAAAGGGGCACAATAATTGACATAATGAGCGGCGAGATCCACCATGTCTCAATCATCACTTTTACAAAGGGCTCGGTGAGGGCGAACCATTACCATAAGAACCAGACGCAGTATACCTATGTGATTAGGGGCGAGATAGAGCTCAAGATGAAGGATTTGCGCGAAAAAAATCCTAAGGTTACAACAACTGTAATGCCGGAAAGAAGCTTTGTGGCTATTCCGCCAATGGTAATTCACAAGCTGACTGCATTGAAGGATTCTGAAATCCTTGCCCTTACAACCGAAGAAAGGACAAGCGAAAAATACGAAGAAGACACATACCGCATAGAGATATGATGGAACTAAAAAACAAGATAGCAATAGTCACAGGAGGAAGCCGCGGGCTTGGCGCTGCAATGTCAGAATGCCTTGCTGAATCAGGCGCTTCTGTCGTGATTTGCTCAAATAACCAAAAAGAGCTTGACGGGGAATGCAGAAAAATTTCTGAAAAGGGCAGATGCTTCTGCTACAATGTTGATGTTTCCCAGCCTGAGCAGGTTAAGGGCTTCATTTCTTCTGTGATGAAAGCCCACGGCAGGATTGACATCCTCATCAATAATGCAGGCGTTACCCATCCCAAGAAGCCAGTTGAGGAAATCTCTGATGAGGAATACGAAAAATGCCTGCAAGTCAACACAGCCTCTGTGTTTTATTTCCTTAGGGAGGCGGTTCCAATAATGAAAAAGCAATGCAGCGGAATAATTGTCAACATTTCCTCAGGTGCAGGAAAGAAGGGCTACCCAGGGCTTTCAATCTACTCTGCCTCAAAGTTTGCAGTTCAGGGCTTGACAGAGTCAGTTGCAAAGGAGATCGAAAAAACCCCGGTGAAATGCATTGCAATCTGCCCAGGTGGCATAAACACAGAGATGCGAGCTTCGATTTTCGGGAAAGAGGACGCTGAAAGGCAGCAGTCTCCATATGCTGTTGCAAAAATAGTCCGCGACATTATTGTAGGAAAAGTTTCTGTCCCCAACGGCGCAGATGTCCAAGTAAGAAACGGCGAAATAACAGGGATTAACGACAACCTTTCATTATAGAGATTTTCTACAGAGCCCCAAACAGCAATATTTATATTGGACCTGTTTTTAGTCTCCCTGGATGAAAACTCTTTCAATTGTCGTCCCATGCTACAATGAGGAGGACAGTCTGCCCCAGCTTTTTTCTCAGATGACAGAAGTTTCAAAGCAGCTGCTGAAAGATTACCGCCTTGATGTTGTTTTTGTGGATGATGGCAGCAGGGATAATACCTTTGCCATGCTTTCCGGCTTCAAGAAAAAATTCAAAAGCAGCGGGGTGAGCGTTACCATATGCAGGCACGGAAAAAACCGCAACCTTGGTGCTGCCCTTAAGACTGCTTTCAAGGTGGTGAAGGGCGATTTGATAGTCACCGCTGACGCTGACTGCACATACTCTCTACTGGACATACCAAAGCTTCTGGCGCTTCTTGATGAAAATACCGACATTGTCTCAGCCTCCCCCTATCATCCTGAAGGAAAGTCTGCCATGATGCATGCCTACAGGCTGTTCCTCAGCAAGGCAATATCAAAAATATACAGGGTTCTCACAGGAAGCAGGATATACACATTCACAGCACTCTTCAGAGTCTACAGGAAGAAAGTCATAGATGATATACATCCAAAGTCGGATAATTTCCTCGCTGTGACAGAGCTGCTTGTCTACTCGCTTAGAAAGGGATATAAGGTGAAGGAGTTCCCTGCTGACCTGACAGCAAGAAAATATGGCAAATCAAAGATGAAGCTGCTTTCAACAATAATGTCGCACGTTTCCCTGATAATGCGGCTAATTTTCAGGCTGTAAAATGGCAAAACACAAAGTCATGACGCTTTTCGGCGTGAGGTCAGACATAATAAAGCTCTCTCCTCTGTTCCCGCTGCTTGACAAATCTTTCAGTCATGTGATGGTCCACAGCAACCAGCATTATGACTACAACATGGACAGGATATTTTTCAGGGAGCTTAAGCTGCGCGAGCCGGATTATAACCTGAATGCAGGGTCAGGCACCCATGCAGAGCAGACATCCAAGATAATGCTTGGCTTTGAGAAAGCCCTCCTGAAGGAGAAGCCTGATGCAGTTATTGTGCAGGGCGACATAAACACCACCCTTGCCGGCTCCATTGTCGCATCAAAACTCAGCATCCCCTTAATCCATATAGAAGGCGGCTGCAGGGGTTTTGCAAAGAAGGAGCCTGAGGAGATAAACAGGAAAGTTGCAGATGTCCTCAGCGACCTCATATTCGTTCCTGATAAGGAATCTGTAAGAAACCTTGAACAGGAAGGATTTCCCCCAGGATCGTTCTTCCTTTCAGGCAATACCTCCCTTGACGTTTGCCTGCGCAACGTCAAGCTTGTTCCTTCAGGAGTTTTGGAAAAGTATGGGGTTGAGAGAGGCAAGTTCATTGTGGTTACAATCCACAGGGCGCAGAACACCGCGAGCAAAGAGCGCCTCGGCAGCATAGTATCAGCGCTTAATGAGATAAGCTCATTCTGCAAGGTCATTTTTTCTGTCCACCCGAGGACAGCAGCAGCCATCTCAAGGTTTGGGCTAAAAATTGGCAGGAAAGTCAGGGCAATAAAGCCAATTGGCTATCTTGATTTCCTTGGGCTTATGAAGGATGCAAGGCTTATCCTGACTGACTCAGCAGGCATGCAGGAAGAGTCAGTCTTCCTTAATGTGCCCTGCCTCATAGCCTATAACGAGACGCCCTGGGTGCCGTATGTGAAGAGCGGGAAGAACAGGCTTGTCGGATACAGGAAAAATTCAATTGTTTCTGCAGTAAAGAAGCTCTTATACGACGACAAGTATTATGGCTCAGTAAAGAAAATACCGTATGACTTCTACCCGAATGTTTCAGAGACCATATGCAAAAAGATAAAATCGTGGCTGGATGAAAGGAAGAAAAATAAGAATTAAAATCCCTTTATCTTTTCCGTAACATAGCCTATCTCGTCTTCCGTGAGCTCAGGGAACATTGGCAGCGAGAGTATTTCTTTTGCCGCTTTCTCGCAGTTCGGCACAGAGCCTTCCTTCAAGCCGAGGGATGCATATGCCTCCTGAAGGTGGATTGGAGTCGGGTAATGTATGCCTGTGGAAATGCCGTTGTCGTTAAGGAATTTTGCCAGTTCGTCCCTTCTCTGCGACCTTATGACATAGAGGTGGTATATGTGCTTCCTTCCCTCCAGCTCCTGCGGCGTTATTACACCTGATTTTCCCAGCAGCTCGTTGTAGAGCGCAGCATTTTTCCTTCTCTTTTCGTTCCAGCTGTCAAGGCGCTTCAGCTTCACAGTGAGCACAGCAGCCTGCATTTCCTCCATCCTGAAATTATAGCCGGGAATCCGGTGAGTGTGCTTTGGCTTTTCGCCATGCGACCTGAGGAGCCTCATCTTCTCGTCAAGCTTTTCGTCACTTGTGACACACATGCCGCCTTCGCCATAGGCGCCCAGGTTTTTTCCAGGGTAGAATGAGAAGCACCCAATCCTTCCGAACGAGCCTGATTTCTTGCCGCGGTATTCTGCGCCATGCGCCTGGCATGCATCTTCCACAACAGCTATGCCTTTGCTTTCTGCGAGCTCCATTATTTCGCCCATGGCAGCCACTTGGCCGTAAAGGTGGACAGGAATTACTGCTTTTGTCCTGGGGGTCATTTTCCCTTTCATGCTTTCAGCGTTCATGCAGAAATCGCTGTTATTGATGTCTGCAAAAACGGGCTTTGCGCCTGTGGCAGTTATTGCCTCTGCTGTCGCGAAGAACGAATTTGGGCATGTTATTACCTCGTCTCCTTTTCCTATGCCCAGCGCCAGCAGCGCGATATGCAGCGCAGACGTTCCAGAGTTGACGCCTGCTGCGTATTTTGAATTGCAGTATGCTGCGAATGCCTTCTCAAACTCCTCTGTCTTTGGGCCCATGGCAAACCTCTGGCTTTCAACAACCTCAACTATTGCCTTGCTTATTTCACCCTTTATCTGCTCGTATTGCCTTTTCAAATCCAGAAATGGAACATTCATTTTATTCGTCCTCCCTTGCCTTTCTGAGAACCCTTGCAGGGTTTCCGGCAACTATTGAATTTGCAGGGACATCCTTTGTTACAACGCTCCCTGCGCCAACAATTGCGTTCTCGCCTATTGTGACGCCGCAGAGTATCGTGGAGTTTGCGCCGATGCCTGCCCTTTTCTTCACAATCGTCTGCTCAACTTTCCAATCCCCTGAGCCTTTCATGCTCCCATCCTTGTTCGTTGACCTTGGGTAGCGGTCGTTTACAAAGCAGACGTGTGGCCCTATAAAAACCTCATCTTCTATTATAATGCCTTCGGGGATGAATGCAAAAGCCTGTATCTTGCACCGCTTTCCTATTTTGACGCCTTCTCTTATTTCAACGAAAGAGCCAATTTTGGTGTTGTCGCCTATCTCGCATCCGTAAAGGTTCACGAAGCCGTAAATCTTAACGTCTTTGCCCAGCTTTACGTCATCTTTTATAAGCTGGTGAGCCCCACTTACTCTTTGCTGTCCAAGAATACTTCATCACCGTTGCTTTCAAGCGATTTTTGCGCTGCCTCTAATGCCAGCATAACCTTGTAGCCAGAGTAGCCGTCGCTTAGCGGATTCCTGCCTGTTTTTATGCACTCTATGAAGTGGCTGGAGACCTCTTTTAGAGGTTCCCTGTCGTCAATTTTTGGTATGTAAATGTCCCCTGAACGGTAAAGGAGCTGGAAGTCCCCGAAGCTTCCGTAATATTGCTGTGGGGGCAGCCCATGGTTTTCAATGCTCACGCCTTTGTCAAAAATCTTGATCTTCTCGCTTTGGCTCACATCGTCATACACAAGCATCTTCTTGCTTCCTATAATCGTCATTTCCCTTATTTTTCTTGGGCTGAGCCAGCTTACATGAAGGTGTGCTGCCACGTTGTTTGGGAACTTAAGTATTACATGGGCAGTGTCCTGGTTGTTTGGCATGACATGAGATTCAGCAAAGGTCCTTGCAGAAATAGGCTCGCTTCCAAGGAGGAACCTAAGCATGGAAATGTCATGCGGTGTGAGATCCCATAGGACATTAACATCTTTCTGAAAGAGCCCCAGATTTATCCTGGTGATGTGAATGTTGAAAATCTCACCAAGCTCCTTCTTGTCAATGATTTCCTTTATTTTTCTCACGCTTGTGGAATACTCGAAAGTATGGTCAACCATCAGGGTTTTACCAGCCTTTTTGGCTATTCTTGTAAGTTCAAGGGCTTCGCTGCTTGTTTTCGTTATCGGTTTTTCTACCAGTGTATGCTTTCCATGTTCAAGCGCCTGTTTCGCAAGCCCATAGTGCGTAGCCACAGGGGTTGCTATTACCACCCCATCAATGTCTGTTTTTAGGAGAGCTTCGTAGTCAGTAGTGGTTTTGACGTTGTGGAAGATGAGCTTCATCTGCTTCAGCCTTTCTTCATTAAGGTCACAGCACACAACCTCTTCAACTTCGATGTTTTGGGAGAAATTCCTTACAAGGTTTGGTCCCCAGTAGCCGCACCCAACAATCCCAATTTTATATTTCTGCATGCCTTTTCAAGAAAAGGCGTATTAATAGCTGCTTAATAAAGCTTTTCTTGTTTTCGGGGATGTCACATAATTCGGCCGGCTGCGGTCGCAATGCGACTTCCCCCATTCCCGCCACAACTTAGTTAGGGCGGGAATAGGGGAACCCCAAGGAACTTGGGGCGCAGCCGGCTAGAAAAAAGGGTTTTCGCAACAACCCCCTTGTTTCCAGCTCTCTTCAATCAAATTCTCTTCTTTTTCAGCCTATAGAAATATAATCTCAAAAGGCCGCCAAGGTAATTGGAGTATTCGCTCAGTCCTATCTTGCTCTTTCCCACAGTCCTGTTCCTGAAGGTGTAAGGCACCTCAATTGCTTTGCTATACCTTCCCTTTACAATGATCTCAAGCAGTATCTTGTAACCCCTTGTTTCAAGTTTCACGCCTTCTATTACTCTCCTCCTTGTGAAAAACAGTCCGCTCATGGGGTCTTTTATCCCTGTTAGCGGGTATGCCAGCAGCGTCGCTGCCTTGCTCATAAGTTTGCGGCTCAGCGGCCATACTTCAACCCCTCCGCCCTTTGCATGCCTGCTTCCAATCGTAAGGTCTGCTTTGTTCTCCAGTATTGGCCGTATCAGCAGCGGCAGCACCTCAGGGGGATGGCTCATGTCAGCATCCATTACTCCAAGTATGTCCCCCTTCGCTTCAGAGAACCCTGTTTTCACTGCAGAGGCAAGGTCAATTTTTTTGTTTCGCACAATCACCCGTACATTATACTTTTTGCCGAATGTCCTTGCTGCCTTTGCTGTTCCATCAGGAGAATTGTCATCAACAATCACAACCTCAATTTTTGCGCCAATTTTTTTGCAGCTCGCGAATATCTGGGGGATTAGCAGTTTTATATTCTCGCGCTCATTGTATGTAGGCACTATCAGTGAAACGGTTTTTCCCATCATGCCCTTCCTAATTTTTCCTTGCCACTATTATTATGTAAAAGAAATTGCCGTTTATCTGCTCTGCTATTGAAAAGCCCCTTTTCTCAAAATCTTTACTTAGGCGTTTTGGCGAAAAATGGTTTATGTGCCCGCAGTTTCTCCTGTAAAGCTCCTTGTCCAGGAGGTATCCCTGGATAAAGCACTGCACTGCAAAAAGAGGCTTCCACAAGCTCAGGTTTGTGTCATAAGGAACCGTGACAATTGCAATGCCGCCTGGCTTCAGCACTCTTCGGATCTCTGCAATTGTGTCCGTGTAGTTCGGTATGTGCTCAAGAGTTTCTGTTGTGATTATTACGTCAACTGAGTTGCTTTTCAGCCCTGTCCTGTTGATGTCCTCTACCCTGTAATCTTTCAGCCGCCCTATTCTCTTGGCGTATTTGGGCATCTTTTCGTTTATGTCTATGCCTGTTACCGGCATGCCCCTTCTGTTCCAGTTGCAGGTTCCGCAGCCAAGGTCAACTATTTTTGCGCCCTTTGCAGTATACTTCCTTACAAGGCGGTCAACTGCGCTGTTGCTTGATCTGTGGAACCACGCCCTTATGGGGTTAAGGGAATTTGTTTGGTCATCGAAGAACTCATCTCCGAGGCCTTCATTTAGCTCAATCATGCGCCCATATTCATTATCCTTTCCCCTCATTGCCCAACCTCATCACACTTCTCTAATGTCCCAGCATTTTTGGCAGTTAGCTCGAGCGTTATAAAGCTTTCTTTTTTTATTTCAGCATAGTTTTTGCATATGCCTTCTCCATAGCTTGCTCCTGACTTCAGCAGTAGCCAGGAGCCTTTTCCGGCAATAATCCCATATTGCTCATCGTTAAGCAGCTCATTTACATATCCGATAAATTCCTCTCCGGTGTATATCCCTTCTGTGGACGGCGTGAGGCTGAGCAGCACATAGTCTGCCGTTACCTTTTTTTCATCTGTGAGGTACCATGCCTTGTGGAAGGGGTTTGGAAAAACATATATCAGCTCCCTCTGGCTCAGGTGGGGAACTGCCGTGTTTGATGCTGAAACAGAGGCGTTGGATGGTATCATTGCAGAAAGCTCCCTGGCGGCTTTTGCATCGCCTGAGTTAAAGTCATAGCTGCTGTACGAGAAATTCCTTGCTCCGGGCAGGGGACCGTAATAGTAAGCGCTGAAAACCGATGCCGAAAGAACTAATGCCATTATAGCTGCATTTGCCTGCAGTGCAGTTATTCCCCACTTCAGTTGGTGTGCCTCAAGCATTTTCCTTGCTCTTGAAAGCCCTGCTATCAAAGCCAGGAATATGAATGGTATTATATTGGCATTATAATGGAAGAATATTGAATGCAGCTGCGGCGCCTCGCTGAGCATGTTTATTGAGAAGGCGGGCAATGCCCAGACGAGCAGCTCAGGAGCTAGCAGTGACAAGCCGCCTGTAGGTAGTAGCATCATCGCCAAGTAGGCAAGCCGCTCAGGGCTCGCAATGGCTGAAAGCGTGCCAATCGGGTTTAGCAGAGCGTTCTTCACCACCTCAAGCGGTGTGCTTCCAAGCGCCCCAAATCCGCTTACGCTGAATGTGCCCGCTTCTGAGAAATAAGGAATGAACAATTCTGTCGCAAACAGGAAGATTGCTGATGAAATGACTGCTGCAGCCATCCCGATTTTCCACCTTCGTTTTATTACTAAGGCATACAGCCCAAGTGCAACGCCTGCTATTGCTGCATCTTCCTTTATAAGCGCTGTAAGAACCGCCATAAGGAAGAAAAGCATCTCTTTTTTTCTCTCAAGGAAATAGAGCCCGAAAAGAATTGTTGTTACAGCAAAGCTCTCAATGTGGAAATCCTCAAGGGTGATGTAGTTCATTGCAGGATAAATAAGGTATGCTACAGCAACAACCAGCGCGGCTTTTCCACCAAGCTTGCTTTTGGCAAGTTTGAAGAGGGGCAAAACGCCAGCTGCCATGACTAAGCACTGCAGCGCAAGCAGGAGCTCCACCTTTGGCGCAACCTTATAGAGCAGCGACAGAGGGAAGAACAGGAAGAAGGAGTGATGAGCAAAAAGGTAATCGCCAACAACTGTGCTGAATATTACCTTGCCGTGTGCCAAGCCCCAAAGCGTCTGGTCAAATATGCCGAGGTCAAAACCCCTGGTATTAAATGCGTGATGTTTCGCAATGCTCATAGCTGCTAGACCTATCGCATAAGCAGCAGCCAGCACAAGCGCAATTTTGCTGCTCCTCTCGCCGACGTTCCGCGGTAGCCTGGCTGCAATCCTGTCTCTGAATTTCGCCAAGAAATATACCTTAAGCGCTACAAAAAAGCTAACTGAAACAGTCACCAAAAGAGCTCCTGGCAGGTATGCGAACCTTTCAAATTCCTGCGGCACCTTCACGAGAGCTGTGAGCGGCAGGAAAAAAAGCAGGGCAGCTGCAGCATACGTCTTTGCGTCATCTTTCAAAACCCCTGCCAGCCGTGTTCCAGCAAGCCATGCAAACATTGCGGAGTAGCCGAGCCATGCCGCATATGGCCATGGCGAATTCAGCGCAAAAGCAGCCATTGTGACAATTAGGAAAGGCAATATAATGGCAGGTTGCCTTATTGTGCTGACGACTTTAGTAATCACAGCCTTGGGCTTAATCTTTCACTTTAAAATATTTACCGTTTGTTGAGCCCATTACTACTAAAAACGTTTTTAAATAGCCGCTCTTTTCCAAAGGGCGTGGCAGCCATCTATGTCTACAGGAAAGGCAGGCTCAAAAAGGAGCTGAAGGAGCTTTTTTCTGCCCACGAGTCGCTTGACGTTTCCGTTGTGCTTCCTACTTACAATGAGGAAGCGAATGTTAAGCGCCTTATCAGCGAGCTCGGAAACGTGCTTAAGGGGTATGAGTATGAAATTGTCGTGGTGGACGACAACTCAAAAGACAAGACTCCTGAAATAATTGACAGGTATGCTGCAAAAGGCGTTGTTGCAGCACTGCACCGGTATGGCATAAGGGGCATATTTTCTGCAATAAATGACGGAATAAAAGTTGCTGAAGGCAAAACCGTTGTAATCATGGACGCGGACTTTTCCCATCCTCCGTCACTGCTGCCGCAGCTTCTTTCAAAAATTCCAGACTATGATGTTGTGTCAGGCTCCCGTTTCTGCAAGGGCGGTGGTATTAACGCGCCGAGCTTGAGAAAATTCAGCACGCTTGCCTTTAATACGGCGATAAGGTTCATCCTTGGCGCAAAAATCACTGACTGGACAGGCGGCTTCCATGCAATAAGGAAAGACGCCTATGAGCAGCTTAAATTCAAATACCCTGCAAGCTGGGGCGAGTTTGACCTTGAGCTGCTTTACAGGGCAAAAAAAGCAAAACTGAAGATTTTTGAAGTCCCGTTTGTCTACAACTTCCGCGAGGAAGGGGCGTCTAAATCAGCGGAGGGCTTTAGCTTCTTCTTCGGCTATGCAATCAAATACGGATTGAGGGCGATAAGGCTGAGATTCTTTGACTGGCTGTAAAAATTTATAAATGAAGCACATAATCCTGTTGGGATGCCTGAATTGAAATCCAAGCTGAATCTCGGTGCTGGAAAGGACATAAAGGAAGGATACCTCAACCTTGACATAGTTCCCCTTAAGGGAATAGACGTTGTCCATGACCTCAACAAAATTCCGTATCCTTTTAGGGATAACCAATTTGAAGAAATCCTGTGCTTGAATGTCCTTGAACATCTGGATGACTTCCAGAAGGTCTTGGAGGAACTGCATAGGATTGGCTCGAATGGAGCAAGAGTAAAGATAGGCGTCCCATACTGGAACAGCCTTCTTGTTTGGGCTGACCCACAGCACAAAAGGGGCTTTACGCTGGACACTTTTACTTTCTTTGAAAAATCTCATTACTACAATTTCCGTTTTAAGGTTATCAAGCAGGAGTTGATAGGCTCAAAGGTTGGCAAATTGTTTCCAGGTCCCCTCCGCTACTTGCTTTCTTATTTTCTCTGTAACATCGTGGAAGGTATGCGCGTTGAGCTGGAAGTTGTGAAATAAGCTGCTGCATTCGGCATGTGAAAACTTTATAAACCAGAGCCCTATTCTCCCTGGCAATGAAATCCATACCTGTTGCAGAGCCTGATCTGAGGGGCAATGAAAGAAAATACGTTCTTGACTGCCTTGATACAAACTGGGTTTCAAGCCTTGGCAAATACATCCCTTTGTTTGAGCAGAAATTCAGCGCCTACTGCAGCTGCAGCAATGGCGTAGCTGTGGCTAACGGCACCGTTGCCCTGCATCTCGCATTGGCTGCCCTAGGCATCGGCAAAGGCGATGAAGTCCTTGTTCCAGACCTGACATTTGTTGCAACGCCTAATGCAGTGACCTATACTGGCGCAAAGACTGTGCTTGTTGATGCTGACCCTAAAGTCTGGAATATCGCTCCTGAAAAGATTGAGGAAAAAATCACTCCGAACACAAAGGCAATAATCCCCGTCCACCTTTACGGGCATCCCTGCGACATGGAACCCATAATGAAGATTGCTGAAGAGCATAATCTCTTTGTGGTTGAGGATTGCGCTGAAGCCCATGGCGCAGAATACCGCGGCAAAAAAGTTGGCAGCATTGGCGATGTTGGCTGCTTCAGCTTCTATGGCAACAAGATTCTTACAACGGGAGAGGGCGGGATGTGCACTACAGGAGATGAGGAGCTCGCGCAAAGGATGCGCCTGCTGAAAGACCACGGCATGGCTAAAAGGCGCTATTACCATCCTGAAATAGGCTTTAACTACCGCATGACCAACATACAGGCGGCAATTGGGCTTGCCCAGCTTGAAAGAATTGATGAGATTATTGCAATAAAGAGGAAGAATGCAATGCTTTACAAAAAGTTCCTTGGCTCCTGCAAGGGCATAACCTTGCAGCCTGAAATGCCCTGGGCTAAAACTGTCTACTGGCTCCACTCCATCCTTGTGGAGAATGATTTCCGCTCAAACCGCGACCTGCTGATGCAGGAGCTGTCTGCAGAGGGAATTGACTCAAGGCCATTCTTCATCCCGATGCATGAGCTTCCGATGTACAGGCAGGACGGCTTTCCTGTCGCCACAGAGCTTTCAACAAAAGGCATCAACCTGCCTTCTTCAACCTTGCTCACAGAAGATGACATTAAGATGATTTGCGGCGTGATCAGGAATGAAAAAATTCGTTGATGAGATCCTCACTTATGACAGGATTCTGAAAGCATATCCCATTTACGGCACTTTGAGGAGATATTTCATCTTCCTTCTCGGCGGCGGAACAGGGCTGCTCATAGCAGAGGTAACTACAACACTGCTTACTGAATCGTTCCAGTTATGGTATATGCTTTCTTACATAATAGGCACAATACTGGCGATAATTTTCACTTTCATATACCACCGCTATGTTACCTTCAGGAAGTTCACAGACGTCAGAAAAAGGTTCGTTAAGTTCGTTTTTGTTGTTTCAATAATAGCTGTGGTAAATATAGCCCTGGTCTACTTGTCTACAGAGGCGGTTGCAGGATATTTTGGCACAGAGGTTACGAAGTTCTACTACTGGGCCACAATCTTCATCGTTACCCTTGTGCTTTCAACAGTCAACTTTACTGTCAACAAACTGTGGGTGTTTAAGTAATGGATAGGAAAGACATCATTACTCTAGCAGTTCTCTTCATAGCAGCCCTTTTCCTCTGGACCATGCCTTTCCAGCAAAACCGCCTGCCTTTCGGCGAAGGCGATTCTGCCTGGCATTTCTCAATAGGCGACTACATGCACTCCTCAGACAGGGCAATTTCTAGGCTGCCGTTCTATGTCGGAGTCTGGTATTACAATTACAACAGCATTCTCGGTCCTTTTGCCCTTGAGTATCCTCCTGCAAACCACATGAATTATGCTTTTATGCAGTTCTTTGGCGACAGGTTTGTGTCTGTGCTGATGATTCGGGCTATAACAAGCTTCCTTGGAGTTTTTGCAACATATTTCCTGATAAGGAAGCTTTACGGCTTCCTCCCGGCAGCCATAGCCAGCCTTGCATTGGTATTCTCGCTCAGGGAGCAGATGATTTATCTCTGGGGGCAGCAGCCTACGCTTTCCAGCTTCGTAATAATTCCCGTCCTTCTTTATTCATTCTACAAGTATGCAACATTGTTGTTTGAGGGTAAGCCAAGCAGCACTTACCTTTTCATTACAGCAGCGCTGATTGCCTCGCAATACATGCTCCACATTCAGGGCATAATAGTTTCTCTTCTTGCTATGGTGGTATTCTTTTTCTTCATGATTATAAGGCACAAAAGGCTTCCCATTTCCAAAAATACGGCTTTGCAGATTGGAATAGTGGTTCTTGCTCTCGTTGTGGTTATGTTGCCGTTTGCAAACATTTACCTGGGCGCGCAGAGTGCTACAGCTCCCAGCAGCAAGCAGCCTTCAAGGCTGCTTCAGTGGACAGTCCCATCAGAGCCGATAAGCGGAAGTTTCCCTGCAGCTTTTGTGCAGTTCAGCTCTGAATACAGGTTCTGGATGCTTCCGTTAATTCTCCTTGGCGTGTTTTTCCTGCTTTTCAGGCGAGAGCCAAAAGACTTGCTGATGCTTGCATGGCTTGCTTCCATCTACATAACATTTCACCTTGATGTAATACTTGGCGCAGACTGGCTTGGCAGAATTGCCAGGATGGGCGTTGCAGAGCCGCCGCTGTTCTTTTCGTTGATGGCTATCGGGTTATTCTCGATTTTTTCATTAATCAAAATTCCGTCGCAGCCAAGAATCCTTCTGAAGTATGCTGTGGCAATCGCAGTGGCAGTAATCCTTGTTTTCACTTTGGGAGCTGCTGCTAAGGAGAACCTAAGCCAGGCCTATGGTGGAATAGGCCGCATCACTCCCCAGCAGCTTGAGCTGGCAGAATGGCTGCACAGCAATACGGCAGAGAATTCAATGATCTATGACCTTGGGACATCTAGCTATCCTAAAATTAGGTGGCTTTTGGCCTCTTCGCAAAGATACATTAACCAATACTACGGCTCTTTTGTGAACGCCTCCTATGCAAAGGACTCGCCGTCCTACTTTATTTTTGACTATTCTGACCTTCAGCTGCTTGTTAACTCACAATACCGCGACCAGTTCCTGCCACAGCTCAATCAGGCCCAGCAGGCTGAGCAGGCGATGTTTGCAAACATCACTCCAGTCTATGATAAAAACAATATAAGGGTGTACAATGTTCAAGTTAGCAACTAGAATGACTGCATTGGCGTGCTATGCCCTGGTGCTTTTGGCAGGCTACATGCTGTTCGGCATGACAGGAGCTGGCGTAATATTTGCAGCAGCGCTTTTCTTTGTTGTATCGCCTTATTTTATCCTCAGCAAGTTAAGGATTGAAGAAGACGAGAAATGGTTCTTCTCGCTCTTTATCGGGCTTGGCTTGTTTTCAACGCTTGTGTGGGCAGTTGGCAGGGTAATGTCCCTTAGGGTTGCGCTCATAGTTACCGTCCTGATTTTGGCAGCGGTATTTTTCTTTGTTAAGCGCAAGACTGCGTAACTCGGGTCTGTCTTGAGTCCTTGTTTTTCTCTTGTTCGTGGCGGTCCGAGGGACTTGTTGCTTTCCCGTGACAGGCGCTCTGTCTACGCGCTTAAGCGGGACAACGCTCCTTCGGAGCTAAAGTCCCGCGAACCATACGACTCGTAACTAGTCGGCTTTAGCCCGCAGGCGTTGCCGGCTTAAGGTAAATTGTCGGGGTCTGCAATTTACCCGACAATTTAAGCCAGACTTTGCTGGCAGCGGGAAGCAACAACCTGAGCGAACACGCCTGCGGGCTCAGGCGCCACGAACAATAGATTCGGGACAGAATCCCATAACCCGCAACTTTTTTATAATCTGCCTGAGAATTCTTTCTGCATGGGGCTTGCCAAGGCATACCTTTCCTACCTTTATGGGAATGTCACAAGAAGCTATGAAAAAGCCCTGATTTCTAGCCTTGAGAAAAACCCAAAAGCCATCCTTGTGGATGCAGGATGCTGGGACGGCGCAAACACGCTCAGGTTTGTGCAGGCTACAGGCGCAAAGGCAATAGGGCTTGATTTGGTTGAAAGCGCTGTTGCGAGCACAAGGCGAAAAGGCATTGAGGCAATGGTTGCAGACCTCAACAAAAGAATCCCGCTGAAGGACTCAACTGCTGACGTTGTTATGGTAAACCACACTATAGAGCACCTTTACAACACAGCAGGCTTTGTCTCAGAAATTTACAGGATACTCAAGCCAGGGGGATATGCTCTTATCGGCACTCCAAACCTCGCAAGCTGGCACAACATCTTTGCCCTGCTGCTGGGCAGACAGCCCTTCAGCGGTCCAACAATTGACCTGTCTGAAAAAAGCATGGTGTCTGGCATGAAGCAGGAAAAGAACAGGCGCCTGGTCTCAGGGCTTGGTTTGAAAGCAGAGGATGCACTGGGGCATATTGTTGTCATTGCATACAAGACGCTGCTTAAGCTCCTAAGGTCAAAAGGCTTCATTGTTGAGAAGGCATATGGCTTTGGCTATTACCCATTGCCGCCCTTCATAGCAGGGCTTTTGGCTTCGCTTGATAAGAGCCACTCCCACTATGTGCTTGTCAAAGTCAGAAAGCCTGCTTAGACTTCTTGAGTGAAATAATTGTCGTAACGCCAATTATGACAATCGGAAGGATTATCGCAGAATACCTGAGGTTCAGCCCTAATACGCCAAGATAGTAGCTGGCTATGCCGACCACAGCCATGCCGAGAATTGTTCCCATTACAACCATTGCCGCTGGGCTTATTTTTTCTTTCCACCACCAGAGTATTGCCATTCCAGGGATTGTGAAAAGCCAGAACAGCCCTGCTGCAAGCCGCAATACAGTCAGGGCGCTTTCCCTGTAGAATGTTACCTGCAAGATTATGAATGCAACCGCAAATGCAATCCCTAACGTTATCAGCTCCTGCTTAAATTTCAAGGCAATCTCCCTCCACAAGGTTGTTTTTGACTATGCTTACAATGCTGTTGCTGTAGACTTCTTCTCCGTGCATAAGGAGCTTTTCCCTTATTGCAAGGTTGTATTGCACGAGCGGAGACATCTGCGAATATGCTGTCTTTGTGTCAAATACAAAGTAGTCTTTTGAGCATATGCTTGCGTTTTGCTCCCAGGTCATGTTGCCGGTATGGAAGCCGAATGAGAACAGCCCTTTTTTGTAAGGGAAGCCTGCGCCAGAGTCAGAGGCAAGCATGGATTCATATCTCTCCCTTATTGTGTTGTTCATCAAGCCCTTAATGTAATCATCTGTGTTGACTATTGTTGAAAGCCTGCCGGTGTTGTAAAGCATTGATGTCTGCGAGTATATGTCGCCGTAGAAGAAATAAACTGTTGAGCCTTCAGGAGTGTTCCTGCTCAGCCATTGCAGCCCAGCCCACCTGCTCTGGTCCATCATTCCCTGGCTCTGCCCCATCATCTGGCTTGTTGAAGCAACAGCAACCGACAATATCAGCGCAGCCGCCACTGAAATTGCCAGCCTGAATCTTTTTGCAAAAAGGCTTGCCACGGCAGAAAAGCCCAGCCCGAAAAATACAGCGAGATAAACCGGCCAGAAAAACCTTGTCTGGAAAGCCCTGAAGCTCATGCCAACGTAATTTGTCATCCCTGCCAGAAACATGTATGCAGAGAACGCCACGGGAAGTTTTCTTGCGGCAAGCAGCGCGATAACAGCACCAATGGCAATAATTATTGCCGCCCAGCTGAAATGGCTCAGCATTATTGTCGGGAAGCTTTCCGTTGTTCTCTCAACCTGGAACAGGTTATACTTCTGGAACCTTGCCCAGGTGCCCTGGAATATCAGCAAATAATAGCCTGCCGAAACTACTGCCGTCAATGCCAAAGCAAGCAGTTCCTTGACTTCCCTCCAGTCCTTCATCAACAGCTTTGCCGCCCCGTAGATTGAAAAAAATCCTATTAGGAAAATCATTTCCGACGTATGCGTCATGCCGACCGCTGCCATGAATATTCCTGAAAAAAGCCACCAGAGCCTTCCCTTCACCACAAGCGCCCACACTGCTGCAACGAGGAAAACATGCGATGCCGCAGAGGGCCACTGCCCCCACAGGTATGCTGCAGTGAATGGCGCTGAGAAGAGGAAAACAAAGAGCGGTATGCCCAGTATTGCGGCATTTGAATTGAAGTGTTTTATAACGAGATACATTGCCGCTGCAGCCAGCACTGCTGAAAGGAACACAATAAAATAAATTGTGTCATAAGTCTGGAGACCTGTCACGTTTGAAAGCAGTGCTGAAAGGTGGTAAAGCAGCGGCGGGTAAAACCCAACCACGTCGGTGAATCCGTTGACGATATAAGGCGCTTCATGGGCATAACCGCCCATCTCCTTTATTGATTCAGCCCTCGCCTGGTGCTGGAAGGCGTCGCTTGCGCCCAGACCGTATGGAAAGCCGTGCTCAATCTCGTGCCCCCACAACGCGCCGATTCCAAACCACAGAAGCAGGAAGATAATTGCAGGAATTATTATTGTGTCGCGGTCTAGTTTCATTTTATCAGCCTTAACACAGCATCTGCAAACGCCTTTACATCGCCTTCTTTTACAAGGATGCCGTTCTTCACAACCTCTGGATGGCTGCCGACGTCAAAAGCCACAACTTTCTTGCCGACTGCCTGTGCTTCGCAATTGTGGACGGCTCCCTGCATCGTAACATAAGTGTTGTCTGCCTTCACATGCAGGTTATAAACATCGCCATTGTACCGTTCTTTGCTTATTTTCCTAATCATTGCATATAAGTGCTTTTTATCTAGCCAGTAGTGGTTATGCGATGATCTCTCTCTGTTCCCCCTGCACACAGCACCCATTAATGCGCAAAAATATTTCTTTTGTTCTCCAGTGATGTCCAAAGTATATTCTTCCTTTCCTCTTCTCCTGTTCGTTTTGATGTTTGATATTGCGCCGACACTTAGCAACAGGTCTTTTAGCTGTTCAGCTAGTTTCGGCGAGGAAGTGCTATAAGAAACGATCGTATTCTCATTTTTGTCCGCATATATCGTGCCGTCGCCCCTCCATAGTCCTTTGAGCAGCTCTATCGCTTCTTTTTTTGGTCTGCACATCAACTTAGAATCAATGTGTTTGTTCTTCGCGCCTTTTCCAAAGAGCGATGAAAAGAACATATTCAGAATCTGCGAGCTGTAAGTTATCCTGCAGCCGTTTCCGTTAATTTCCTTGCTTCCGCTAATGCCGAATATTTTCTCCATCAGATAAAGTACATCGTTTTGGTAAGCCGTTTCCTTTGAATTAAATGAAAAGCAGAGTGTTGTTTTTGAAGTTGGAGAGCAACCTTCTGACAGGTAGTATCCGGCAAGTCTCATAAATTTGCGGTTAATCCTTATTTTATTCGGCAATGATAACTTTTTTCTCAGCTCATAAGCCATTGCTTTCAGTTGATCTCCGATTTTTCTACAGGTCTCTGCCGATAGCTCTGAAGTTTTGTTGAGGTAGCGGTATATGGCGTTTTTGCTCATGCCCATTGAGCGTCCAAGCTTTTCATATGTGTCTTTGCCTTTTTCAGCCAATCTGCTATATTTGTAATAGACACGCCCGCCCTTCATCTCTATTCCGGTTACATAATCACTAATTTTTAAAAAGTTGCTTCGTCCATTATGATTGTAGTTGCCATAAGGATAAATCAGCGCATACCCCTTTTCAAGATCTTTTGCCTCAATCCATTCTGGCTTATAGCTTGCATAATGCCTTTTTTTGCAGGGGCAATCTGGCTTGCATATCTTATTTGTTTTACATCTCTTTGTACGAATCGCATAAACCCTATGTTCCGGCGTTATTCTCAGGGGGCTATTGCAGCCATATACGCTGATATTCAGCAGGTTCCCCGCATAATGCCTTTTTGTGGCTGAATTTATTTCTCGTTCATTACCTTTGTGGGTTGTGACTTTTTCCCCGATTTGTAACGAGATTATATCCTTGAACCCTTGATCTGTTTTTATTTTTGAGTCAGGAGTGAGACAGATCGGCATATTAAAACCCTCCCACAGTGATGCGGTAACGTAAAGGTCGCAAGCATTGTAGTAGTGGGGCAAATCCTCGTCTGGAATGAATCCTGTGAATATTACTCCGCCGTTGTCCAGCTTTTCAAGCTCTTTTGAATACGAATCAAACGTGTGCTTTCCAATAACAAGCAGTTTTGCCTTCGGAAATTTCCTCCTCACAATGTTGAAAGCCCTTATCAGGAGATGGATTCCTTTGTGGGGCGAAATCCTGCCGACGTAAAGCAGTGTTGGCTTGCCAAGCCCGTATTTTTTCCTCACCGCTTCAGTCTTTTTTTCGTCAACGTTTAAGTTGAACCTGCTGCGGTCTATTTTCACGTATTTTACCCTGCTCCGGAGCCCTGTTTCTTTTTTCAATTCATTGCTGAGGAACCTGCTTATTGAGATTGCATCGTCTGCATTTTTTACTGTGATTTTGGTGAAGAAATTTATCAGCTTCATCGCTGTCCTTTCAGCAAAGCCCCTGAACAGCTTCGGGTAAGCAAGCCCAACGTCATAGTAAGTGTAGTGCTTGCCGTATCGCTTTTTCGCAAGCCACGCAGGAATCGTCATTGGGTACAGGAAGCAGATAATCCAGTCATAGCCCTTGAGCATCTTTGCAATCTTTTCAACCTTTGGAACATCCATGAAGAAGAAAATCTTGTAAATCCTCTCCAGAGTCTTGTTCTTAGGCGCGCCAAACTCAAAGACGCCTGCTTTGGGATGATTCATGTCTGCCTTGAAGCAGAAAACGCTGACTTCATTGTTTTCTGAAAGCTCGTCTGCCTCATTCCAGGCAACCCTGTCAGGACCGCTGAATGCAGAGAACGTCGGCGTGAGTATTGCTATTTTCATCTTGCCACGGGAAGAATTTGCGGTTTTAAAAAGGTTTGTAAAAGCAA
>JAZDGJ010000044.1:0-29066 GCA_043807015.1 Candidatus Woesearchaeota archaeon
GGTTCACGAGCTTTGCCAGTTTCGCCCCTGCGTTACAGGGGTGCCCCTCTTCCCGCCACAAAAGATAAGGCGGGAAAGGGGCAGTCGCACTTAGGTGCGACCGAAACTGGCCAGCATAGATACGGACTTTTCAATAGCGCCTGAAGGGCAAAAGCTTTAAAATGATAGGTCTAATCTTCTGGTGCAATGGTTGACTACAACGAGCAGATAAAAATACTGGAGGATGAAATACGGAATACCCAGTACAACAAAGCCACAGAGCACCATATAGGGCTTACAAAGGCGAAAATCGCCACAATAAGGAAAAAGCAGGAAGCAAGGAGCAAGGGCAAGGGCAAAACTGAGGGTTACGCTGTTAGGAAAACTGGGGATGCAACTGCTGTGCTTATTGGCTTTCCTTCAGTTGGAAAATCAACGCTTCTTAATGCTCTTACGAATGCAGAATCAAAGACAGCAGCATATGCCTTTACAACTACTACGTGCATACCTGGCCTGCTTGAATACAAGAAAGCCAAAATCCAGATTCTTGACATGCCCGGAATCATAAAGGGAGCTTCTAGGGGCGCAGGTCGGGGCAGAGAAGTATTTTCTGTGCTGAGGACAGCAGACCTTGTAATCGTAATTGCAGATGTTTTCGAGCGGGAGCAGCTTGACACAATAGTGAAGGAGCTTTACGATGCAAACATGAGGCTTAACCAGAAAAAGCCGAATGTCAGGATAAGAAAGCTCGAAAGGGGCGGAATACAGATAGGAAAGACCGTCAAACTCACAAAACTTGAAGACGAGACGATAAAGGGCATACTTAACGAGTTCCACACCTGCAATGCCCAGGTCCTGATAAGGGAAGATATAACTCCAGACCAGCTTATTGATGTTATTGAAGGCGATAAGAAATATGTGCCAATGGTGCTTGTTGTCAACAAGATAGACCTTGCTGATGAGGAAACGCTAAAGTCTGCAAAAAAATATTACAAGGATGCAGTGTTCATTTCCGCAGAAAACAGGACAGGCATTGAGGAAGTCAAGGAAGCAATTTTCCAGAAGCTGGACCTGATGAGGATTTACCTCAAGGAAGTTGGCAAGGAAGCTGACATGGAAATCCCGCTCATAATCAAGGAAGGCGCCACAATTGCAGACGTATGCGACAAGCTGCACAGGGACTTCATAAAGAGGTTCAGGTTTGCAAAGGTCTGGGGAAAGTCAGCAAAGTTTGCCGCGCAGAGATTCAATGCAACTCATGCCCTCAAAGACGGCGACATCCTACAGATACACCTGAAATAGAACTAAGACTCTTTTTCCTCTGCCTGCTGCCTTATCAGCTCCATCTCCTCCTCATAAGTGCGGATGTTCTTCAGGTCAAAGTTATCTTCAGCGCCGACATGGACCTCATGGATTACAACACTCGCTGAGGGCTGCTTTTTTGCAGATTTCCTGCTTTTTCTCTCGGCAGGAGCACTTGCCTTGACAGGCCGCATGCTTCCAAGCACTTTCTCAACAATCTCTGTTTTTGCAGTAGTGCCCAAAGCTGCTTCCCTGCAGATGTCCTCGCACGCCTCAAGCAGCCTTCTCGGATTGTAATTTACCCTGACAAAAGCCTGCCGTATCATGTCATCAGTTATAAGCTTCAGGCTGCCAATCCTTCTCCTGATCATCTGGACAGCCTGCTCTGGAGTTAGGTATGAAAGCTTGACAACATTCCCGTTGATGAGCTTTGCAAGCCCTTCAGGGAATCTTTTTGGGAAATATTTTGTTCCGAAGAATACGGCTGACTTGAGGTTGCCCTGCTCAACAAATTTCAGAATCTCCTCGCCGTCTTCCGGTCTTATCTCTGCAGCCTCGTCAACAAGCATGACTGCGCCCTTTGGAAGCATGCCAAATACCTTTGCTGAAAAAGACGCTCCTTTTAGCAGCTTCCCGACATTTATCCTTTCAGAGTGCATGTGGCTGTGATAGATAATCCTTGACTTGCCTTTCAAGTTCCTTATTATGCGCTTTGTAAGAGTGGTTTTGCCGCTGCCCAAGGGCGCCTCAACGAAGAGCACAGCGCCGTCATCTATCCTCTGCATAACAGGCTCCAGCTTGTAGCCTATTATTTCGTCGTGGAAGGCAGCAGGCTTTATGCTGAAGGGGTTTGAGTAAAAGCCCTCCTTCCTGAACCAAGCTTCTTCCATTTTCATTTTCCCAGCGCAGTCTTTACGTCCTCTTCCTTAAGGCGGGCAATATTGTTCTTTTCCGCAAACTCGCCGACTTTGATGCAGTTGTCAATAAAATCTGCCACCCCTTTGGAGTGTTTATAAATTTTTTTAACAATTGCCTCATCTTCCAGTGAAAAACGCTCGTGGGCTATTTCAATTGCATCGCCTGGAGAAAGCACAGGAACCCTCATAACCCTGCCCCCAATCCTGTCCCTCAGGCTTTTGGTCAGCTTGGACTTTGCGTAGCTTTCGCCTGTGAATATCACTGAATAAATGTAATTGTGGTCGAAGAAATACTGGAGCCTTTGCACATTGCGCCTTGAAAGGTGCTGGACATTGTCGGCAAGAAGCACCATGTTCTTTGGCGTGATGCCCATAAGCCTTCCAATCAAGCCGTAGCGCCTCTGCATCACCGCCTCAATATCCAGGTCCTTGATAGTATTGCAGTCAATGTAAATGACTCTTTTCTTTCCCCTGAACCTGTCAATTATTGCCTTAAGCAGGGCTGTCTTTCCGCTGCCTCTCCTGCCCTCTACGAAGACCATGCTGCCTGCCTGAACCCTGTATGAAAGCTCCTCTATTACCTCGTCAAATCCGAACAGCTTACTCTTCATTTTCATGCGCCTTTTCCCGGTGATAGTTTGAAAGCTCGTAATATTCCTTGGACTTTTCCAAATCGCCCTTTTCATATGACTTTTCAGCGAGCTTGTGGTAATGCACTGCCCTCTTTAAATCTTTGCCAGAGCTGTCCCTTGTGGAAAAATAAACCAGTGCAACAAGAAGCGCCAGTGCTGCCAGAGCCATTATTTTTGCCCTGATGCTTGCATTAACAGCGAGATTTGCTGCTTTTCCTGAATAATCCTTCGCAACAGCAAGGGTTGTAATCCAAAATGGGGCTTTGGGAACAGACTCATTGCTTGCCGCAATTACCACAGTGCTCCTTGAAAGGTCGCATTTTGAAAATTCGCCGAGGAAGCACCTGCAGTCAGATGTCTCAGTATCGTATTTGCAGTCAAACCAGTAGCTTTGCCCTGATTTCTGGCACTCAAACTGCTTAGCGCAGTCCAGGCTCAGGTTTTCAATGCTCAGGCTGATGTTTTCAACAGACTGGTTTTCAGCCGCTGCAAATGGAACCAGCATCAGCATCATTACCACATACTCTTTCATCATGATAATGCCTACTCCGAGAACGCTCATATATATTTTTTGCTACTTTGAAATGGAGGCAATATACTCCCACTTTCGCCTGAAGCCATGGCTCCTGGCGAGCTTTTCAACAGCCTTGTCAACGCTGCTGCCATACTGGGCAGCATGCTTCCTGCGGAAGGCAAACTGCTCAGGCAGTCCCAAATCAGCTGCAACTTCCCTGAGAATAATTTTCCTATCTTCCGTGCTTATTTTCCATTTTGCAGGAATCCTCATCGCCGCAATTATCAGGCTAGTGTCAAGGAAAGGCGTCAGGAAAGTCACTTTTTGTGAAGCAACTATCGCACAATCCCTGAGGAAATCCCTTTTCCACACCATTCTAAGCCCCTGCCAGCATTCTTTGTTCGCATTTTTTGCAAGAATATGCCTCTTGTAGCCTGCAAATATCTCCTCAGCACCGAGCCCTGTGAAAAGAACTCTGTCGCCGTGCCTTTTCGCCAGCTTGATTGCCGCCAGCTCAACTGCGGCTACTTCAACATTCACAACATCTTTCAAAGGAACAGCCTTTGCCGCCTTTTTCAGCAGGAATTCAACCTCTGCCATTGAAAGCTCCTTTTTTATCAGCTTCAGCTTCAGCTTTTTTGCAGCTGCCTCTGCCGCAGCCATGTCTTTTGAGCCCTTTAACCCGACAGTATAGCAGGAAAATTTCCTGCCGAGCATTTTGCATATCAGCGCAATAACCGCGCTGTCAACACCGCCTGAGAAAAGAATCCCGAATTTCCGCCCAGACCTTTTTTCCACTGCAGCCAATATTTTCTCCCTAATCAGCTTCTTTGCAGCAGGCTTGTTTTTTATTGCGCTGCCAAGCGAGGATTTAAGCCTGGCAACATGCCTTAGCCACTGCCTCTCTGGAACAAGCTTTCCATTGGCTGTTATGCCTGAAATCTCTGCCACAAAAGGGGAAAATGCGGAAAAATATTTAAATCTGCCTCCAAAACCCCCGGTTATGGCAAAGAAAGAAGATCAGTCAAAGGATGAGCTAGTCGGATACCACAAGGGCTCCCTCGCTGTCCTTTCCAAGGAAAGGGAAGAGATGATGAGGATTCTCAGCATTGTTGAGCAGCTGATGCAGATGCACATATCTGAGCTGAAGAAGCTCGGCATTGACCTCAGCAAGGAAGTCGAAAAGGCAAAGCAGGAAGCAGCCAAGAGGAAGCCGCCGATAGACGAGCTGCTGTGAGTTTTTATGAACCAATTGCATCTTAGCAAAGTAGCGGCAAAGCGGATTGAAAAGGCAAGATCTAGGATAAGAGTTGGCAATTTTTTGACAGAAGCAGAAGCAAAAGAGAGACTGGGCTTGTAGGCATGGAATACTCCTTCTCTGCAAAAGGGCATCCAAATATCCTTTCCACGCAGAAGAACACGATTGAGATTACAAAGGACAAAGAGCTTACGCTGGACGGCGACTGCATTGTGGCAGTAGAGGCTGACTTCTCACTTGCTGAACTGAAGAAGTTCCTGGCTGCGGACAGGATAAAGCTAAAAATAGAGGCAGCCGGGCTGGAAGACGAAATAACCGCCATTCCCAACCCCTCCTTTAACAGCAGCAATGAAATTGTCCTGAGGAAAGGCGAATATGCCTCTGAAAGGACATTTGGCATAAGGGCAGACAAGTCTGCGAAGGACCTTGACAGGCGGCTTGTTGAAGAGCTGAGAAAAGGGGCGGATGTCAAGCTTAAATTCACTACTTATTAATAGTAATAATGGAAAGATTTATAAAGGGGACATAGAACTCTTCTCTCATGGCGCTTGATGAAGCTATAGATTCCTATTTTGGACCGCATTTGCCAGAGAAAATGAAGATACCTGAATCTAAAGCAGCTGCAGCTGAAACTGAATTACGCACAGGGTTAGTCGATTTGCTAAACCGCGCATTGGAAGTAGGCTTGCTTAGCCAATCAGGCGTCCAAAAAGCAATTATAGGCTATGAAATAGCCCGGAAAATCCACCACGGAATTTTAAGAAAGCTAATGGATAGGATTGACCTCGCACATCCTTATGCTGTTGCAATTGAAATCATTGAAGAGGGAATGAAACTTAGAGCGGGAGATTATCCAAATTTGGTGCTCCCAGATGGGTTAATTCCTGCAGCTTTTAACCATGACTCGGGTGAGATATCTATATCTGAAGAAAGCACTTTGGAGAGGAAACGTGGGCTAGAAGATACTATTAATCTTATTGCGGATGCTTATTCAGAACTGTCTTCTTGCGACCAAACGGAGAAGGAAAATTTCAGAAGTTGTATTGACACTTTAACTATGCGGCCTGGCGAGGACTACAAAGAAGAATATCTGATGCGCTCGCTTGCTCTTCCCTTGGATATATTTATGGCTAACGGGATTATCAAACTGGCTGACAGGGATCAAACAACCGCTGAAACAAAGAAATCAGATGCGCCAATTAGAGAGGGCAATGTTGAAATTGGCCTTTTGAAGAGGGGCGCTGCGCTTTACAAGAATATATCTGTAATCCAGATTATGGCAGAATACCGGGAGATCATGGGAGATACGACACAACCTGATTCTGCTTGGCAAAAACATCCGCTTCATCCCCTAGTTAAGTCTGAAAGGCAAAAGCTGGCCGTAGATACTATGGGAGAAGCAGAGAAATTAAAGGGAATCGTGCGAGAGAGATTAATGGAAACCGTATCGCCCCAATTATCCCCGAGAGATAAAGAAAAGGAAGAACGAAGGCTTGAAAGGATCTTGAATTACATTAATGCCGCTTCGGCCATATATACAGAAACACCAGAGTTTACAATGGTGACTCCACCAGACTACGGAACGATATTTGACGGCAGTATTCAGTTCAGCAGGAATTATGTTGCCATAACTAAAAGGCTAAGAGAAGAGCGATCTGAAACATGGCTGGAAAAGGCTGTTGATAAAAGCATGAAATTACAAAGGAACGTAATGATGGGCATGTACAGAAGATTCCTTGAGCCGCATAACTCGCGCATAAAGTCAGCTGAACTCTCCCTCATGAGGGCATATACCAGATCCGTAACATACTACGCTTTAGCCACTGCGCAGGTAAATAATCCACTCCATATTACTAAGGGATTGTAGGCGATTCAGGAAATGGATTTAACACCCACAACCTCCATTGCGGCAGGCGGGATTTAAAATGGAAAGCACTAAACGCGGAGAGGAATTGAAAATATCAAGCCCCTCAAGGCATGATGTCATTTCAGAACTCGAACTTCTTGTAAGGCAGTATGCGATACTGACTTTTGACCCGTCTTCGCCAATAGAGATTCCATCAGAAGAACTTGAAAAAAGGGCAGGTACCTTCATCTATAACCTTGAGAACATCAGCTTAGCAGAATACAGGGCAATGCTTGCCATGGAAACTAAATTGAGGGAGGGTCTCCTCAAAGCAAAGGATGCCGTTGTAGTGGTGGAAACTGAAAGAAAAAAACTGCCTGCAGAACTCATAAGCAAGATTAACCTCTATGCTGATAGAGGACGCTCTGTTCTTGACTTAAGCGGCAAAAGGTTTGTCGTAACGTCCAAAGCCGTTAATCGAGACGAATTCAAACCAATTCGTTTCTTTTTGAAGGAAAAAAATGTGCCTGAGGAACACATCAGAGCCCTGTTGCCAAGAGCCTTCAGGGATATAAAGAATCACGAACAATCCCCTGAGAGAATATTGCAGAACTTCCTGAGAGTCAAGGGGAAATTAAGTTCTGAGGACCTTGCAACATTTTACAGAATTTATGAAGATTGCATAGAGCCATTTGACCGAGAGGTGCAAAGGCATAGTGTTCAGTGCCTGGAAAGCATTATAAGAGCGCAAGGAGAAAAAGACTCTGTTTGCGCATTGATAGAACAGCCTCCATTTAGGCTTAATTACATTCAAGGCAAACAGAAAATCCCTGCAAGGTGGAACAGTGTAGCAGTCTATGCAAGAGAAGATACAAACAAAACTCCTGTGAGAATATCCTGCATTGAGTTCAGGGGAAATTACGCCACCTGGTTCATGAAGAGTGCTGCCGGACTGGATTATGCCCAGGCTGAGAAAAAAAATGTGAAGGATATACGTCTTCGCCTAAATGGGGAAAAAGGAATTATTAGACAAATAGGCAATAAAGTGTTTCTTGTAACCGCACCTGAAGATTACAGTCCTAAAACCATAGAAAAAGCGCTGTTAATGGCAGCGAAATGCATTGATAAAAGCCCTCTTAAGATGGATTACATTCCTTATCACATCTCGATTCCTGAAGGCTTTATGCCAATACAGAAACCCATCATAACTAAGAGGGTGGAAGCAGGAAAAAGATTAGTGGAAACTTTTGGAAATGCTCTTATTGAGATTTTGAATCAGGAATTCTCACCCGAGGCAGATGAAGCAGAACACCCTGACAGGCTGCCGCACTATAAGGGAATACACACAACATTCATTTACCCCCTGCCTGGAGATGAAAGCAGAACAGGAATAGCTGAAGTCCAAACCTTCACCTGGCTAGGATTCATTGACCAGTCAGAGGCAGGAAGGGCTCCTCACCGTGTCTATAAAAAGAAAAAGTATGAAGCTAAAGTAGCTGAGCTTTTTCCGGCAGAAACAAGCGAAGCTACAAGCAAGAGAAATGAATACTATGTGAAAGCTGTTGTGAGGCAAATATCTGCATTTGAACGGGAAATACTCTCACAGCCAAATTTGGGCAATTACCCTGCTGAAAGATTTACAGAACTGTTTTACTCATATGTTGAGCACATCATAGACAGAGATGCTTCAGTTGACCTAAAGTTTAAACTGCAAGAAACTTTACTTCCTAAGCTTTTAAAAGTGCCGGAGGCTTACAAAAAAGGAGCAACATTCGATGAAAACAGCTTCAAGGCCATGGTAAATGCAGTAGATTTTGGAATAAGATTACTGCCTGAATTCCAAACTAAAGAAACGCGCGACCAAGTCTTGAAAAGATACTCTTCTGCAATCCCAGAAGGACAGACTAAGTAATCAAGCTAAAAAGCGTCCTTTGGCCGTTATTACAACAGAACCTTAACCCTCCTCGTCTTCGGCACAAAATTTGTCACTTTTCCTTCGATGAGCTTTCCGCAGCCCACAAAGTCTGAGCCGCTCTTCAGGATTACATAGCCAGAAGCGTCTTCTGAAGATTCAATTTCCTCGCCGGAAAACCACTTTGCCATCTGCTCCTTATTGATGCTGATGACGTTTTTCTTTGCCAATGGACCGAGAATCTGCGAGCCTTCTATCCCGGGCCTGAACTCATCGCCTCTGAATTCACCGATGTAAAGCCCCAGCGAGTTTATGTTTATTTTTGACAACTCAATGCGTTCCACATCGCGGTTGACCATGAACAAATCTCCGTCCTTCCTGAGAACGTAAGCATAGCCTTTTGGCAATTCAGTTCCGAACTGCCTCATAACTGCCTCGTCTATTGCCTTAATCTCATGGCTGTTGAGAAATCGCAAGGTGTGCATCAGAACCCCCAGACAGGATTGTCTTTTCTCATTATCTCTGCAATTTCCTTCAGTATTTCCACATCAGCAAGTGTTATGTTTTTCTTAAGCTCCTTCAGCTTGCGGAAGTCCTCCTCAGGAACTGCGCTATAAAGTGTATCGCCTTCCCTTATCTGCCTTCCAACAGTGACATTGTCAAGGGAGACTGCAACCTGCTTTCCCTTTGCTGCAGTTGTTATGTTTTCCTTCTCAAGCTGGATGCTCCTGACTGTTGTGATAACTGCGCCATCTTTCATAAGTGGCGTATCAACCGCCAGATTGCCGCCAAGCACCTCAACGCCGACAACAGCAGGGTTGCTTGCCCTGAAAACATAGCCCTTCAGAACAAGGATTTTAGAGGGCATTGTCAATCGCGAAAGCTCGCGCTGCTGCTGCTTTTTCTTTTCCTCATCGCGCCACTGCTCAAGGCGCTCCATAATGCTGTAAATGACATTTCCTGTGATTATTTTGGCATTGCCTGTCTCTTTTTCGCTTACATCGGTCGAGAAGCCGACATTAAAGCCAAGCACAACGCTAAGAAGAGGGTCTTTCTCATAGCTGCCTTCAGCGTCAAGGATGTCCTTATGCGTTATTGGGCCGATTGCAAGCTTCTTGACAGGAATTTCCTTTTCCCTCAGGATTATCATTATTGCCTCCAATGAGCCAAGGGAATCTGCCTTTGCAACAATGCCTACCTGGGATGTCTCAAGCGAGACTTCCTGCACTTCGCTCATTACTGCTTCTTTTGCCTTATCAAGATTCTCCCTTACGCTGCGAAGGGGCATGCCGGCAACCGCTTCGTCAATGCCGATTGCAGATATCTTTACTCCAGTAGCCGCAGTGACCTCCTTAACCTGCGAATACTTTGCCTTTTTGTCCCTCATCTCATTCAAGGGAAGGGGCTCGAATAATGCTTTTATTTTTGTAACAATCGGCTCGCCCAACGCGCCAATAACGATTTCATCGCCGACTTTCAGGGTGCCGTCATAAATTATCACATCCAGTGTTGTGCCCAAGCCCTTGTCTTTTTTCACCTCAAGGATTGTGCCTTTTGCAGCCCCATGTGCGCTGAATGTCAGGCTTGTCTCAAGGAATTTCTGGGCTAATCCTGCAATAACCATCAGAAGCTCTGGAATGCCATCGCCGGTTTTTGCAGAGCAGGGCACTATTGCAACCTGCTTTGTGTAATCCTCAACCCTGTCAAAGCGCTCTGACTGGAAGCCAAGCCCTGAGAGGCTTGCCACAATGTTGTAAATCTTTGTTTCAAATGCCGTTACAACATTCTCGTCCTGCTGCTGGATGTTCTTCAGCAATGCGCAGCTTTCCTGGCTCGCGCGCCAGCCGTTTAGCATGTCAATCTTGTTTGCCGCCACAATGAACGGAGTCTTGTAATGCTTCAGGATGTCTATTGCCTCAAGGGTCTGCGGCTTTGCGCCGTCATTTATGTCTATGACAAGGATTGCAATGTCTGCCAGGTTGCCTCCACGCTTTCTGAGGTTTGTGAACGCAGCATGACCCGGCGTGTCAATCAGCAGAAGCCCTGGAATCGCCAGGTCCATCTTCACTGCGCTTAGAAGACTGCCGCAGATGTTCTTTATGACATCAATGGGAATTATTGAAGCGCCAATTGCCTGCGTGATTAAGCCAGGCTCTGACTTCACGATAGCGGTGCCCCTAATCCGGTCCAGTATGCTGGACTTCCCGTGGTCCACATGCCCCAATACGGCACAGATTACAGAGCGCAGCATTATTCATCGCCTAAAGAAGAGTGAACGCCGAGGGCTTTTAAAGATTGTGGAAAGAAAGTTATTTAAGAAAGCCAGCTACACACCACAGCATGGAAATACTAACTGAAGGAAAAGCGAAATTTTATTCGCCGGCTGCAAAGATTGTCTCAAGGAAAATGCCCGTATTCTACAACCCTGTGATGAAGACCAACCGCGACATCACTGTGGCGCTGGTAAAAGCAGAGGGAAGAAAGCTCAGAATCTGCGACCTGCTTGCAGGAACAGGCATCAGGAGCCTAAGGCTGCTGCTTGAGGCTGGAAAATTTGTCAGGGAAATTACGATTAACGACTGGTCGCCAAAATCCGTTGCCTTGATAAAGAAGAATCTTCTGCTGAACAAACTAAAAACGAAAAAAATTGCGGTAGCTAACGAAGACGCGAACCTGCTGCTGCTTTCAAGCGAGGGCTTTGACTACATAGACATTGACCCATTCGGCTATCCAGGACCTTTTATTGAATCCGCAGTCAAGAGAATCTCAGACAAGGGCATTATTGCAGTAACAGCAACAGACACAGCAGCACTTGCAGGAACATCGCCAAAAGCCTGCATTAGGAAATACTGGGCTGTGCCTTTGAGGAATGAGCTGATGCACGAGGTTGGATTGAGGATACTGGTAAGAAGGGTGCAGCTTTCAGCAGCCTCATTCGGAAAGGCAGCTATTCCTATTTACTGCTATTTCAAGGACCACTATGCCAGGGCTTTTTTCAGGATTGAAAAGGGAAGGGAAAAGGCTGATGATCTGCTGAAAAAACACCATTATGTTGTTTACGGCAGCGATGCCGCAGGACCATTATGGGCTGGAAGGCTTTGGGATGAAAAGCTCGCCCAAAAAATTGAAAAGCTTGCTGATGAAGGCACGAAAAAGTTTGCAGGAGTCATTGCAGAAGAGGCAAAGGCAGATTCGCTTTTCTTTTACGACATCCAGAAGATTTCTGCATCCATGAAGCTTAACGTGCCAAAGACAGAAGACGTGCTGATGCTGGCAAAAAAGCACGGCAGGGCTGCTTTAACGCATTTTAACAGCCGGGGGATAAGGGCTGAATGCAGCCTTGAAGAAATGAAAAAGTTTATAAAAGCTGCAGCCAGCAAATAACTGGGGGAAAATGGGAAAAATACTATTTGCAGTGGTGTCACTATTGCTCCTGGCAGCGCAAATGGCTTCTGCAGCGGACGTGCCAAAGATAACGCTGGAGAAAATCACAGCATACGGCACTGAAGCCAGGATTGAATGGAAGACAAATGAGCTTACAACTTCGGTGCTTACCGTTCTTGACCAGGTTCGCAAGTTTGAAAACTTAAGGGAGTTCTCTACTACAATCCAGAGCCTTGAGCCTGGAAAGAAATACTCTTTTGAGATAATAGCCTGCGACGCCAGCATTAACTGCGGGAACTACCAGGGCGAATTCACAACATCAGCAGAAAATAAGCCCCTGCCAGAGGAAAAGCAGGGCATAACAGGCGCAGTGATAAGCGCAGATGTTTTCAAGGAGGCAAAGTCCATCGCTCTAGTCGTATTTTACGGGCTGCTTGCAGTGGTTGTCCTTGGAGTTGTGGCAAGGACGGGCTACAACGCAATATCAGGCATGTCAAACACAACAGAAAGGCAGATGAAAAACTCAATGCGCAGCGCAGAAGAGCTGATAAAAGCCGGCAGGAAGGAGGAGGCATTTGCCCATTACAACGACGCAAGGGCCTTATACTCGCGGGTTAGCCCTGAGCGGCAGGCAAAATATTATGACCAGCTTATTGCCACATACTCAGTCCTGCAGCAGCACAGGAAAGCCAAAGAGGCAGGAAGGCTTGCTGACAGGTACATAGCAGGCAGCATAACCCGGGAAGAACTAGAAAGATTAAGAGACCTTCTTGTTTAGCCTATAGCCCTTCTTACATCAATTACTTCCACGTGAATTACGCCCTTAATTGAGGTAATCTGCTTCTCAAGCTTCTCTGTATCGCCCTTTGCCTCATTCATCAGGAATGTGAAAATAAGCGCAGAAAGCCCAAAGGCAATTGGCTGCTTTTCTGTCTTGAGGATAGTGCCCCAGGCAGCTATCATCGGCTCTGCCTGCTGGGTAAGCCAGCTGAAGCTCACTTCAGGGGATTCAGGCATTATCTTCATCGTAATAAGAACATTTGCCATGGGTATTAATTTGGACCGACAAAATTGCACTGCGGGCAGGTATATTTAATAGCATTCTTCCTGCAGTCCATGCATCTCGCAATCTCCTGCTTTCCGCAGTTAGGGCAGAGAAACTTGGTGACGCTCATGTTTGTCGCCTTTCTCTTGCACGATGAACAAATCAAATCCGCCATAGCAGCAGGAATCAGCAGGAGGTTTATAAAGGTTACGATAGGGGGGGCTGAGGTGAAAGTCTTTTAGGAAAGTTAAATAACCCAAGCAGCCGTGAGGCTGGCTTGGGGGTTGGAGTGTACCCAACCATGAAAAAGGAAAAGAGTTTAGTTCAAAAGCTTACCGATTTGATACGGCAAGCAAGAGTGCCTGCATTCTTGCACCATTTCGGACCGAAAACATACAAGTCGACTCAGCACGTTAAGTGCTGGTTATTGAAGGAGAAACTCAAGTGTTCTTGGGATGACTTTTTTGAAGACCATCTCATCTATTATCAAATCTATGACGATCCGCCTGAAGTCTCAACTCTTAAAAAATTTGTCAAAAGACTCCCATTCTGGATAAAAAACAAGCTCGTTGCGTTATCAGCAGGTCTTGAACCTGCTGAGTTCGGAGCAATAGACTCAACAGGGCTTTCAAGAACAAATGCCAGTGAGCATTATATGAAAAGAATTGACCGAGATAAACCACTAAAAAAGTGTCTTAAATTAAGTCTTTATTCTTCAAAAAGAAGAATTTTATCTTTCAGATTAAGATCTGAATGGAAAGGAGATACAATAGACGTCCCATACCTAACCAAACAAAGCTTGGTTCTTGCAGAAACGAATTGTATGGACAAAGGATATGACGCAAATTGGGTTCATGAACACTTCAGAGACCAAGGATTATGCAGCATAATCCCTGCAAGAAAAGGGTGCAGAAGAGGACAATACAGAAAAGAAATGAGAGACTACTTTGACCACGCCCAATATTGGGAAAGAAACTGCGCAGAATACAACAATTCCAGCCTAAAAAGGAGATTTGGAGACTTCATTAGAAGCAATACGTTCAGGACACAACACTCAGAAGTCGCAGCTCGGATAATACTGCATAACCTAAAGGTTATGCTACTGCGACTTTTTCACCTCAGCCGATAGGGGGTTCTGGTGCGGGGTAGGTTGTTTTGATTAAAAACAGATTAAATAGTGCGTTATGGTTGTTGGGCACTGTCTAATCCGTTGGACGTAAGACCTTCAAATTAGCCGAAAATCTATCTGTCGGGTTCGTGGACTAACAAAAAGCTTTTAAGTCTTAGAGTTATCCTTGCTTCTAATTTTGGAGGGGGAAGCATGGAAAGAAAACACATTTTCTGGGCTATTGGGATAGGAATAGTGGTTTTCATTATACTTATTTCATATTTTCCAGTGGTAATATATTTCTTAATAGGAATGGGAATAGTTGCATTAATTTTTTTGATTCCTGAAAGAAAAAGAACAACGCATGAGCAAATGGCTTATGAAAGAAGAAGAGGAGAGTTGGAAGCGGAAAGAGATTTCGGGATAAAGCATAATCCTTCAGAACATAATCCTTCTCCTTATCGGCGTAGAACTATTTATGATAAATTACCGAGAGGTCTCAGTATTGAGCAAATGTTAGGAATAAGGAAAAAAAGATAAAAATCATATTTCGCCTTTGACTTTTAATGACTTCTCCAAAAGATTAAGCCATCTATTTCCTTCCATTTCCACTCCTATTCCTGCTTTCAGAGCAGTCATCAGCTCCCATCTAATCTATCAAAAAGTATTTAAATAACCATTCCAGCCAAAGTGCTATGGGGAAAAGGGTGGTGAAGAAGAGCAGTAGTTCTAGCGCCAATAAAGGCTTATTTAAATTGCTGAGAAGCAAGGCAAGGGAAGAAACTCCTGTGCAGCAGGAGGAGCCTGATTTTCTGAAGGAGATTGACACAGGCATACATAGCAGGGATGTTGAGCCAGAGCTCAGGCTGTGGCTGAGCGATGGAAGGGTTATAAGGACGATTGAAGAGCTCTATAATGCTGTTAAAAACATGAAAAACAGTGTTTACAATGAGCATGTGAGCAAGAGCAGAAATGAATTCGCTGACTGGGTCGGCGAGATACTTGGTCAGGAAAAACTGGCTCACGAGCTTGCCAAGGCAGCAAGCCGGAAGGAGTCTGCCAATATCCTGAAGATGTTTGTTGAAAAATCAAAATCAATCCGCCTTATTCCAGAAGCTGAGAAACTTCTGGAAGAGAAAGAGCTTCCAATGCCAAAGGACCTTGAAGAGGCGTTAATGCCAAAGGAGCAGCTAAAGAATGCCGCGCCTGAGACAGATGAGGTAAAGGTTGAGGAAATGCGGCTGCTTGAGGAAGAGGCAGCCCTGAACAAGGAAGAAGAAGAGTTGAATTCCAAGAGACTTGATGTTTCAAGGAAAAGATATGCCCTGATAAAAAAAAGGGGCGAGTTTGAAAGAAGGAAGTTCCAGGCTTTCCTTACAAGCTACAACAATAACTCACTACCTGCTCCCATAAAGCCTGCCAAGGAGCAGCCCGTGAACAAATCAGCAGGGAAAGAGCAGATAAGCATGATGATAAGCCAGGCTCACGAGATGGCAAAGTCTGGCAGAGTTAATGAGGCAATGGGCGTTTTCAACCACATAAAAACATCGATGAACAGGAGCCTTCTCAGTGACGCAGAAAAGAGAAAGGTTGAATATGATTTGCTTGGCTTGGAAGCAGAGATAAGGCTTGCCGCGCTATGAGACCAGGGTGCTGTTGCCCTTTCCCTCAAGAATTAAGTTCAGTTTCCCATTCTTCGCCTTAAAGCACTTCAGGTTGCATGCGCCTGTGTCAACTGACTGAATAAATAATGACTCAGGAGCCTTCCCAATAATGAAGACATTGCTTCCTGCATTATCATCAATGGAATCCTTGACAAGAGGATAGTCCTGCAGGCTGCTGCAGTTCATGTTGCTTGGAGTGTCGCTTTGCGCCGAGAAGCAAACTTCTGAAAGCTGCCTCGGAACATTGTAAACCACATTCAGGTAGCTTCCAAACTGCGCAGAAGCAGAATCCATGTCTGAGGCAAGCTTTGACTTGAATTCCTGCATCTTAAGCGCGTCAACATTGCCGGAAACGCTGAAGAGCATCCTGTATCCAAAGATAAGAATCAGAGCACCTGTCAGAACAGAAAGTATGAACATTATTGTCTGCGCCTGGGCTTTCTTCATGGCAATTTCAGGCAAAACGAGCTATAAATACTTTTCCGTCAAAAACCACCAGTCAGAGACTGATGGCATGTTGCCTTGAATCATGCAGCAAGGTGGTTTTTGAGCGCACTCAGAATTCCACCATTCACAGAATGGTGGAATTCAGATGCTAAAACGTGTTGATTAAGCTGCCATCCACGCTGAAGCATTTTCCAAGAAACTTCTCAATTACATAAATGTTCGCCAGCGCGTGCTTTGTTATTTCAGAAGCCTTTATGCTGCTCTTTCCGGCAACAGCCATGTACGGCAGCAGCTGGTCTGCAAGATACAAGTCAGCGGAAGCTTTGCTTTTAATCTGTGCCAACAGGTTTCGGGCAGCCTCTGAGCCAACAGCCTCTGACCTTTTTCCCCTTTCTCCAAGGCAGTCTGCTCCCAAAGTAACAGGGTTTTCAGCGCTTACTTCATCCTTTTCCGAGAATACAGCCCACAGCACAATGCCCGAGCCGGTTGACAGGGCATCAGAATACTCTGCCCTTATGCTGACATTCCCGGGCAGGATAATTTTTGCAGCCCTTGCCTGCCTTTCCGCAACCTCTGCTTTTTGCAGGTCAATTGAGGCATGCGAGATGCCCTTGATGAATGCAAGCTGCCCCTGCCTTGCAAGATTGACCTTTGGCAGAAGCTCACGGACAACAGCCAAGTCTCCCAAATTTGAAATTTGGTATTTCGGCTTTATTATCAGCTCTGCCCTGCCGCCGCCCTTTGGATAATAGCCTCTTTTCAGCAGCTTGAACTCAATCTTTTCGCAGAATTTCCTCATATGCGGAAGAAACACGTTTGCAAAATAATCTGTAGGAGGGCTCCAGGCAACATCTGTGCCTCCAGTGACTTTTATGCGGACTTTTGAGCCTGCAAAAATGCAGGGAAGCAGCAATGACTGAAGCAGCAAAGTAATTGAACCAGCCGTTCCGATGTCAATGGCAAAAGTCCTGCCTTTCACAGGGGAAGGAAAAAATGAAACGCTTTCAGATCCTTCAAATGCATTTTCTGACCTGGCACTCGAAAGCCCCTCAAAAGCCCTGATGCATGAAAGGTGCTGGGCTTTCAAGCCAGGCTCAGGACGGTTTTTTCTTATGCCTTTTATCTCAAACGGCTGCCCTGTAAGCGAAGACAATGAAAGGGCTGTTCTTAATATCTGCCCGCCGCCTTCAAGGTATGAGCCGTCAATTTCTATCATGAGGCGAGGCAGATATGGATATATAAAAAGAATTCTGCTGAAAATAAGGCTATGTCATGAAAGTCTTGCTGTTCGTGGCGCCTGAGCGTTTGCTCAGGTTTTTGCTTCCCGCCTTATCTTTTGTGGCGGGAAGCAAAAAGTCCGTCAGAGATGATACATCTCTGAGCGTGCTCAGAGCGCGTATCGCTCTGACACTTTGGACCGCCACGAACAAGAGAAAAACAAGAACTCAGGACAGAACTGAAAATAACAAAATTATTTAAAGGAGTAAATAAAGGGAGGCTGAGAAAAAGGGATGATAAGATACTTTATAACAACCAATAAAGGCCTGAAAGTTGGCGAGGGAAAATATGAGACGCCAAAAAAGGGCCAGCTGGCATTCATATTTCTGACCGGTCCGACAAGAGAGGAGACAGACCAGCTTGCCAAAGATTTCTCAATTAAGAAGGATATTTTTT
The DNA here is from genome assembly GCA_043807015.1 of Candidatus Woesearchaeota archaeon. Classification (GTDB taxonomy): domain Archaea; phylum Nanobdellota; class Nanobdellia; order Woesearchaeales; family UBA10216; genus JAZDGJ01. The sequence continues at coordinate 17,683 of JAZDGJ010000044.1, forward strand.
CAGAATACATGAAAATCCCCTACTCAAGGAGATACTCATCAGCGCCCTTCGCTTTTGTAATGAAGGATTATTTTGTTGAAAATAACGAAACTCAAAGCGGAAGCCTTCTCTTTGTAATAACTCATAATTACATGATTGTAGTTGCCAGCAAGGAATCAAGGTACTACCGGAAGCTGTTTGACTCAAGCGTGGAAAAGCTCAACTGCATAAAGCCAAAGAGCATAGGGCACATACTTTACACTTTCCTGCAGGAAGACGTTGAAGACAACTACGAAGTCCTGGAGATGACAGAGGAGCTTATCTCAGATCTTGAGAAAGAGGTCAACCATTACGAGACTGAAAGGCTTATGGACGTTGACAGGATAATAACCCATAAAAGAAAGCTTTTCAGGATTGGCAGGCAGTTCTGGGCTTCAACAAAGATAATCAGCGCCCTGAGGAGCGGCTCAGCGCAGATACAGCTTGACAAGGAAAGCTCGCTTATGCTGGCTGACATTTATGAGACATTTTTGCACCAGATAGATGTCGTTAACTCGCAGAAAGACATGCTTAGCGACGTTCTCACCATTCATTCAACAAATGTAAACAACAGGCTTGCAACAATATCAAATAGCCTCAATACAATAATGAAGAGGCTTACCGCCTACACCTTGATACTGATGTTCCCAACGTTCGTGGCAAGCGCCTACGGCATGAACCTTCCGGACCTTCCGCTTGCGCATTCTGCCCACAGCTTCTGGACAATAATGGGAGGCACAGTTATTTTCACATTGATAATGTTCTATATCTTCAGGTCAAGGAAGTGGCTGTAAGCTAAAATATTGGCCTTCAATTACAGAAAATTTTACCAAACCTATTTAAACCAGTAAAAAACACTGCTCCCAGATGGTTAGGGCGCTTCTCATAGCAGGCATTGATCCAGGCACTACAATCGGCTATGCAGCCCTTGACACAGAAGGCAGGATAGTTAAAGTTGGCTCTGCAAAAGGGCTTGGGCTTAACCAGCTCGTCGCTGAATTTTCCAGCCTGGGAAGGGTCATCGCTGTTGGAACAGATAAGAAGAAATGCCCGCTCATCATTCAGAAATTTGCCGCAAGAACCGGCGCAAGGATAGTGACTCCAAAAGAGGACATCAGCTCAAGAGAGAAGGGATCCATGAAGGCAGACAACGGCCACCAGAAAGACGCACTTGCAGCAGCGTATGTTGCATACAAGGAATTAAAACCGCTGCTGACAAAAATAAGGGTGCTTTCAGACAGGCAGCAGAAGCTGGACATCATCAAGGAAGTCACTGAAAAGGTAATCATTGGCAAGGTCGGCATAACGAAAACAATAAAACAGATTGAGGGAGAAAAATCATGAGCTTAGGAGAGAAAAATGATTGAGGACGAACTGAGGCAGAAACTGCTTGAAGACGATTTCTCAGACATACTTGGGCAGGAATCTGCAAAGGCGCAGCTGAAGTCAGCCCTTCTTGCAGGAAGGCACATAATAATTGCAGGCCCTCCAGGAGTTGGAAAAACAACGCTGGCAAGGAACGTCGCAAAGCTCCTTCCGCCAATAAAAGTCAATGACTGCAAATACAACTGCCTGCCTGCAAACCCATTGTGCCCTGAATGCGTTTCAAAGAAGATGCCTTCAAAGACGATTAAGGGCTCAGAGCGATTCATAAGGATACAGGGAAGCCCTGACTTGACATCAGAAGACCTTCTCGGCGACATTGACCCGATAAAGGCATTAAAACTCGGTCCCTCATCGCTTGAGGCATTCACCCCTGGAAAAATATTCCTCGCAAACAACGGGATTTTGTTCTTTGACGAAATTAACCGATGCCCTGAGAAGCTGCAAAATGCGCTTTTGCAGGTTCTTGAGGAGAAAAAAGCCACAATCGGCAGCTACAAGGTTGACATATCTGCGGATTTTATCTTCATAGGCACAATGAACCCGAAAGACACCAGCACAGAAAAGCTTTCCGAGGTTTTCCTTGACAGGTTTGACATAGTCTACATGGGCTATCCTGAAAACCTTGGCATTGAGGAGCAGATTGTGCTGAAAAAAGGCAAAAAAATAACAGGCTTTCCCGAGGAGCTTCTTCAGATGACTGTTGAATTTGTAAGGCAGCTCAGGGAAAGCAAAAAGGTTTCAAAAGCGCCAAGCGTGAGAGCCACATTGGGCTTGTATGAGAGGGCGCAAACAACTGCCCTGCTGAGAAGGCATCCAAAAGTTCAGATAGAGGACATTAAGGACTCCCTTATTTCAGTGCTTGCCCACAGGATTGAGCTGAAGCCGTCAGTAAAATACGCAATGACGCCTGAGCAGTTCATCGAGGAGGAAGCAGAAATCTTTGAAAAAAAGGGTGGTTACCGGTAACACAAAGGTCAAGGAATATTCTGCCATTGAAGAGCTGAAAGGCAAGCTTGCTTCTGACCCTGAAACACAAAGATTAATGCGCTCTGTGCTTGAGAATGACCAGGACGTCATAGACGAAGGGCGCCTGATAAGGGATGCAATAAACCAGGGGCTTTCTTCTTTTACGCCAGATATGCTTTTTGAACAGCTTGTCAGGGACTACAAAATCGCAAAGCAGCTTTATGGCGAGACAATGCTCAGGGCAGCAACGGGCTATGAGCCGGGCTACCTTGAGAGAAACATAAGGATTCCTGAATTTCAAAGGGAGCTAAAGAAAAAGCTTGAGAAGCTTGCTGAGAGATTTCTGGCGAAAAAGCTTTCCGGCAAGGAAGGCGCCTTTACTGAGAAAGCAATCAAGCTTGCGGCAATAATACTGTATGCAGAGGAGGCTGACAAGCTGCTGAAAGGCGTAACGACTTCTGAAAAAAGCCGGAAGGCAGTAAATGAGCACGGGATTAAAGATGGCATAAAGAACTATGCCGGAGAAAGATATCGCGATATTGCAGTCAGGAAAAGCCTCCGCAGGGCAATAAAGCGCGGCAGAGCATCACTTGAGAAGGAAGACCTGCTGAGCTTTGAAAGGAAAGCCTATGAAGAGAGGCAGATTATCTACTGCCTTGACGCTTCTGGAAGCATGAAGGGCGAGAAAATAGGGCAGTGCAAAAAAGCAGGAATAGCCCTTGCTTACAAAGCCCTTGAGGAAAAAGACAAAGTTGGGCTGGCAGTCTTCAACTCTGACGTGCTGAAGAAAATTCCGCCAACTTCTGACTTTGACCTCCTGCTGAAGGAGATAATAAGGATAAGGGCTTCCTCGCAGACAGACATTGCTGCCACAATAAGGGCTGCCTCAGACCTTTTCTCAAGGAAAGACGCCACAAGGCATATAATATTAATAACAGATGCCATTCCCACAAAAGGCGAAAACCCTGAGAAAGATGCGCTTTCCGCAGCTGCAGAGGCAGGCTATGAAGGCATTACAATCTCTGTTGTAGGCATAAACCTTGATGACAAGGGAAGGGAGATTGCGGAAAGGATTGCAGAGCTCGGAAAGGGAAGGGTTTTTATTGCCAGAAATGTTGAGGAGCTGGACAGCATAGTGCTTGAGGACTATAAAAACATATAAAAATCCCAAGACAGTTTATTATTTACAAATGTTGAGATTGTCAAAAACCACAATTGGCGGTTTTTGAGCACACTCAGAATTCCATCCACTTACCAATTATAAATGATGGAATTCTGATGTTTTAAAGTTCACTGGGTGACCAGTGAACAGCACAAAAAGACACCCAGTGAACTTATGAAACTGCTTATTTTTTCAGACACCCATGGAAGGACCAGCCTGCTGAATGCTGTGATAAAGAAAGCTAAACATGCAGAGATGCTTGTCTGCGCCGGAGACATAACTGTCTTTGAGGAAGGGCTTGCGATGATGCTTCGCAAGCTAAACCAGATTGGCAAGCCTGTGCTCATTATTCCCGGCAACCACGAGAGCCCTGACCTGCTGAAGGCAGCATCAAGGAACTATGAAAACATAATCTACATCCACGGAAAAGCCTATTTCAAGGACGGCTACTGCTTCATCGGCTTTGGCTCTGGGGGCTTCTCAATAAAAGACAAGGAATTTGAAAATTTTGCAAGGAAGCTGAAGATTCCAAAAGAAAACAGGATTGTTTTGGTAACTCATGCGCCGCCCTATGGCACAAAGGTAGACCACATCTGGGGGCACCATGGAAACAAGAGCTACAGGCACTTTATTGAGAAAATGAAGCCGATTATTGCTGTTTCCGGGCATCTTCACGAGACAGCAGGCAGAGAAGACAGGATAGGAAAGACAAGAATCCTCAATCCCGGGCCAAAGGGAAAAATTGTAGAAATATAATTATGTCTTGTAGGAAGGCATTTTCATCGTCGGCTGCCTTGATACCTTAAGCCCCCTAAATCTGCCAAAGAACCCTCCAAGTCCTCCAAAGCCGCCAAACCCGCCAGTTCTCCTCTTGTAGAGGAAGTATCCTCCCACTCCAAGGGCTGCTGCCACAATCACACATAATGCAATTATTATGTATAGCTTCATATGGCTCTTCCCAGGGGCCTTTGTCTCAGGAGTCTCGCCAGTGGCGTTGCCAACTGTTTCGCCGCCTGTTTCTTCCTCAGGCACGGTTGGCGTCTCTATAGGAGCCTCTGTTTCTCCAGCAGACTTGCTCGCTATGGCGAAAACAGACAAGCCCGGAGATACTGACTGATAATAATAGTAAATCGGGTCTGCAACGTCAAGCAGGGATGTTGTTAAGTCAGTCCACTGCTTGCCAGACTCATTATACCTCATCAAAACTACACTGCCGGCAGACATGTTTTTGTCAAGCAGCTTTTTCTTTTCAAGCTTGAACTTTACCACAACCCTGTTGACATAAGAGTCAGGCAGGTTTGTCTTGTCAACCTGAAGATACTGGTAAACCGCCCTTCCAGATGCAACATCTTTGAAAGCTGACGGCTTGCTGGCAAGCGCCAGCACAGAAACCTCAACAAGATTGGCGCTATTGCCCGTTGTGAAAGCCAGCTCAGTAAAGTAAATTCCCGCCTTTGAAATTTTCATGGTTGTTGTGCCAGTGCCAAGGACAGCCCAGGCATGGGAAACTTTTGCGCCTGTGGCTGTTGCTGCAGCGCCAGCTCCTGCGCCTGATGAAGAACCGCCGCCGTCTCCATCATCATCTGCAGTGTACGTCAGACTCACACTGCAGTAGTTGCTCGTGTTAACTGTGAGGTTCTCGTTGCTTCTGTCATCAACAGATGTTACAATATACTTGTAAACTCCTGAGGAAGTGACGCTGTCTGTTGTTGAGTTGCTGCTTTCAGGCTTTAACAGAGAAAAACCGCTGCTGCCATAGCTGAGATTAATGAGCGAAATGTCATATGAAATGTTTGTGCTGTTCAGGTAAACCCTGTAAGTAAGACCTTGTTCATCTGCATTGCCTGCCACGTCCTGGTAAACAGAAAGCCACCTTAGCCTTGCGGTGCTGCTTGAAGAAGCGCTGCAGTCAAGGCCCATGGGGATTTTTGGCTTTCTTGTGTCATTGGCAGTTGTGTTCAATGGCCAGACGCCAATGAACGTGTTGTTTGCTGTAAAGTTCGCATGCCCCAGAGCATCAACTGTCATAATCGCATACCAGTAAGCAGTTGCATTGTTTGCAGTGGTGGTGTTGTCCTCAAAGGACTGGACGCCCTGGGCTATCCGGTTATACGCTGTGATGTTTGAAAGCGACGTGTTGTAGCCTGCGGAAATGTTGCCTGTTGTAGAGCGCAGTATAATGTAAGTTTCATTAACTTCTGTTGCATCATCAGTCCACGACATCTCAATGTTGCCGTCAAGGTCTGAGTCGCTGATTGTTCCGACAACAGCATAGGTGCTTGGCGGAGTCCGGTCAACTGTAAGACCGACGTGCTTTACTGTTGAGTTCATGAAATTCATGTAATCGGTTGCGTTGATTGTGAAGTTATACATGCCTTCTGCAAGCCCAGAGACATCAATAACGCCAAGATAGTAATCTGAAGCGCCAAGGCGGGACATCTGAGTCCAAGTTCCGTTTGCTGTGCTGTTCTCATACCTGAAAGTGGCATTGGCAATGCCTGTGCCGTTGTCAAGGATTGTGGCATTCACTGTGAGAATCCCTGAAGCAACAACATCTCCTGCAGAAGTTGCCGTCCGGTTTACGAAAACTCCTGTAACAGAAGGCGCTTTGTTGTCAATAGTGATTTGAGTAACATTAAGGCTTGCATTTTGGTTTCCTGCATTGTCTGTTGCGTTTATGCTCAGGTTATAGCGCCTGTCTGGCAGAGAGGTTGTGATGTTAGTGGCATTGTAGAAGCCTGGGTCGTGGGAAGGCATCGCAATCCATGATGAAAGATAGCCGGGGCTTTCAAAGCGGTACTGCGTAAGGTTGACGCTGCTCAAGGAGTCATTCGCAGAGGCATTTATGAGAAGATTTCCAGAATAATTGCCTGCAAGAGGCACAATGACGGTGACATTTGGCTTTACTGTGTCAACTACAAGGGTTATGTTGGTGTTGTTCACGAACGTGATTGTGCCGTTGTTCAATCCAACAGTCCAGTTGTAAGTTCCGTCATTTACATTTGCCACAATAAATGAAAAGAGTGTGTTGTTGGACCATGCGCTGGAATTTGTTGCGTTTATGCGCCAGGAGTCAGATGCGCCAAGGTAGAGAGACCAATTTGAGAGATTAAGAGATAAGTTATATTCGCTTGCAGTAAGGTTAAAATTGAAAGTTACTGTGCTGCTTGTGCTGTATGCTGGAAATCCTGTCTGGTTCAAAGGGCTTAGAAGCCTGTATGTCTCAGCAACTGAGTTGGCAGCGATGACAAGAATTACAAGCATGCCCACTAATAACAAGACTGGCAGACCGCGCCTTAAAGCTCCCCGTTTCATCGGAGAATGAAATCACAGTTGAGGTATATAAATATTATCCTAATGCCTACTCTGTAGAAAGTCTCTGCTTTGGCTGGCTCGCCTTGGCGTTGCCAAGGGTCTCTCGGAAATGCCTTTGGCATTTCTGAGACCATCAGAGCGCCTTGTCGCTCTGAGGAATTTCTTCCCGCCACAATAGATAAGGCGGGAGAAATTGAGTGCCTTTGGCACCGAGCCAGCCTCAGGAACAAAAACTTTCTACTAAGCTCCTAACGCCTGCGGCGGCTGCTCTTTCCTCTGTTGTGCAGGAAGACTGCGAAGCCTAAACCGCATATTATAAGCAGCGCGAGCGCAGTCGCCCATATGCTCGGCTTGGCGACTTCAGACGTTGCCATTCCTGTTGCTGCGGCAAATCCTGGCTGCTCTTCTGTTGGCGCATTTGATTCAGGCGAAAGCTGCGGTTCTTCAGAAGGCGCAGTTACAGTTGCCTCCATAGTTGAATTTTCAGAAACCACAGGCTTGGGCGCAACATATGCGCAGTTCTGGCTTTCAGCAGGCTTTCCTGCGGTCATGTACTGCGATTTTGAATTGGTGCATTTCCTTGCCTGCGTTCCGGCAGGAGAGCATTCTGACCACTCTGTGCAGTTCCAGGTTCCATAAAAGCCGCCTCCGCCGCCTCCGCCGCTGCCTGAGCTGCCACTGCTAGTGCCGCTACTGCTGCTGCCTTCATCATTGCTGCCGGAATTGTCAGTCTGCAGCACTGCTGCATCTGCAGGTGTTGAATTGACTCTCAATGTTGAATTGGAAATGTTGGCATTGCCGGCAAAGTCTGCCGCATAAACAGTGAGGTTGTAAATTCCATCTGCAAGTGTTGAGAAATTGAAAGATGCATTCCAGTAGCCCGCGGCTCCAGAAGTGGAAATAATCCAATCGGTAGAATTGTTTGGGCTTGCAACTCTGAATGAAACATTGCTTATTCCTGAGCTGTCATTGGCTGAAACATTTATCAGGACTATACCTGTGAGATTTGAATCACTTGGCGGCACAATTACTGAAGAATTGGGCTTTGTATTGTCAATCCTAATCTGGCTTACATTTGCAAGGCTGGATTTGCCCGCATAATTCGTTGCATTTATTGTAATGTTATAGAAACCATCCGGCAGCGCCAGAGAGCTAAAGGAGGCATTCCAGAAGCTCTGTGTAATGCTGCCTACGTCCCTTGATGCGATAATCCAGATCGAGGATACGCTTGAAGATATTATCCTGAAAACTGAGCTTATTACTCCTGTTCCTGAATCATCGAGAGAAGCATTAATCAGCATAATACCGCTGGCATTCGTCCCATTTACTGGAGCAATTATTGAAACCAAAGGAGGCGTGTTGTCTATCGCAATTGAAATATTTCCAGATATGTTTGTGTTGCCCATGCTGTTTGTTGCGTTGATGCTTACATTGTAGTATCCGTCCATCAGCGAGGCTGTGGCTATTGTTGCATCCCAATATCCTGAGCTTGTAGTGCCAATCCTAAGTGTCATGCTTGACCAACTTGTCGCATTGCCTGCGCTGTTGAGCAGGGTGACTCTGGCGGAAGCGACTGTGCCCGAGTCATTTATTGATGCATTCACAAGCAGATTGTCGGAAATATTCATGTCCTGGCGGGGGAACAGTATTGTCACATTTGGTGGCACGATGTTCGCCACCTGTATTTGTGATATGTTGATTACCTGATGGTTTCCAGCATAGTCAGTTGCATTAATTGTAATATCATACACGCCGTTTGCAAGCGATGTGCTGTTGATGCTGGCATTCCAGTAGCCCTGCATTATGCTTCCGGAGCCAATGCTGGCGTAAATCCATGCTGTTGTGCTTCCGGGGCTTGCCAGCCTGAATGATGCATTAAATATTCCAGTCACAGAATCATTCACTGAAGCATTGACAAGGAAGCTCTGGTCGTCAAAGACTGAGTTGTTTAATGGAATCACTGTGGACACATTTGGCTTGGTGTTGTCTATGGCTATTGAAACGTATTCTGAGATTCCTGATATGTTCAGTGCATTTGTCGCATTAATGCTCAGGTTGTAGTTTCCGTCGGGAATCAGAGAGGTATTGAAACTAACGTTCCAGTATCCTGAGTGGTTTGTGCCTGAGCCAAGGCTTGGAATCAAAGAAACTGCAATCCCTGCACTATTAAGGATTGAGGCATTGACTGAAATAATTTGAGCTATAGCGTTAACAGATGAATTTATCAAAAGGATTCCGGAAATATTGCTTCGGGTGGCAAGGACTGCTGCAGTCGGCAGCTGCAGCGCAGCCGTCGCATTAATCCTTACCATGTTGAGCCCTGGCGCGCCAAAGTTTGAAAGAACTCGCCCTGTAGAGTTGAGGATTTGAAGCGCCAGCGCTGAATCAAGGGAGCTGTCATAGCTTTTCATCAAGCCAATGACGCCTGCAACCATTGGCGCTGCCATTGAGGTGCCTGAGAGAGTATCATAAGTATCATCAAAATAGGTGCTGTAAATGTCCAATGCCGGAGCTGCGAGGTCAACCCAGGAGCCATACTGCGAATTAGCGTATTTTGCGTCGCTGTTGTCTGTGCCGGCAACGCTTATGACAGAGTCATATGCTGCAGGGTAGAATTTCGCTTCAGAGTAGCTATTTCCTGCTGCTGCAACGAGTATAGAGCCCTTGCTTGCTGCAAATTCAATTGCGTCCTGTAGTATTAACACGTTGTTGGTGCCGCCAAAGCTCATGCTGATAATATCTGCGCTGTTGTTTGCTGCATAAACTATTGCAAGGGCAACATCTGAAGCTGTCAAATGCCCCAAGCCGTCAGTGCCATTATAGCCAGCCCTTATAGGCATTATTGTGCAGTTCCAGCATGCTCCAGCAACGCCAATGCTGTTGTTTGCGACAGCAGCGGCTATTCCGGCTACATGGGTTCCGTGCCCATGGCGATCCATTGGGTTGTTGTCCCTTGTACTGCAGTCATCGCCAGAATCGCAGTCTGAAGGGCTTGAGACAAAATCATAGCCTCTTACATCATCAACGTAGCCGTTGCCGTCATCATCTACGCTGTTGCCGGCTATCTCAGCCGTATTGTTCCAGATGTTTGCTGAAAGGTCTGGATGGTCCCAGTCAACGCCTGTGTCAATAATCGCTATGACTACGTCTCTCGAGCCGGTTGTGATGTTCCATGCTGTTTCCAAGGCAACTGCAGCATACTCATCCTGCTGCTCTGAAAAAGAAGCATCATTCGGCACGATAAATGCGGTAAGTATGTAATCCGGCTCTGCATATTCAACATCTGGCATTTTCCTGTATTCTTTTGCTGCCTTAATGACATCAGCGCCTTTTGGAAGCTCCACAAGCGCTATGCCTGAAAGCTCTTTCTCATGGAAAAGCTTTTCAGAAGCGGTTGAATATTCTGCAGACCTGTATTTTACAATAAGATGGTCAGGGGCATATTGCTGTGCTGCACAGGAAGCTGCAAGCAGGAGAAATGCAATGAAAACAGGAGCCAGCTTCATAGAGAAAGGTGCTGGCTGGGAGTTTAAAAACTTATTTCTTGTGGTGTGTGTGGTGCTCAAACGAGCCGCTGGATAGCATCTTCTCGAGCTGCTTCCTCTTCCTGCGCCTATTCTGATATTTCAGCAGGAAGAACAGAGCTACTATAGCTACCACAATCAACAATCCAATTGTGAGGGCATTGCTTTCTCCCTTTTCTGCTGTTTCCTCAGGTGGAACTGTGGTTGTTGCAGAAGGCGCAGGCTGCGCTGGCTGTTCTGCCGGCTTTGGACAATCTGCTAGGCAACTGTCAGAATTCTCTGTGCCCTCGCATGTGCCGTCGCCGCAGGTGATTACTCTCACGGCAAGGGACTTCTTGAGATTGTTCATGTTTGCCGGAGGCAGGATGTAGACTGCATCAAAATTATAGCTGCCAAGTGCTGTTTGGGGCACTTTTAAGGTGTAGGAAAGCGAAGGGCTTGCTGTTGAGGCTGTGAAGCTCCACTGGTATTCGCCTCCTGTCTTCTCAGCAAAAGTTACTGCATCTTTTGCCTCCTGAGAGCCAGCAACAGTCCAGTCAGATATTTTCCATCCTGATGGAATGACTTCGCTTATTGCGACTTGCTTGCCGACTTCCATTGCTGAGATAGAGAATGTGACAGTGATTGTGTCTCCTGGACTGGCTTTGTCAGGCATGCTCCTTGACATGTCTGCAGCCATTGCAATGCCTGCAATGAGCAAAAAGATAACCGGGTATGCAATAAGCTTCATTTTACTGTCCTCCATAGAATGCCCTTATCTTGTCCAGAAGCTGAAGGGCTGTGTATGATGATTTTCCTGCGTAGAATTCCCTTATCATGTCAAGCAGCTGGAGAGCATTTCCTCCAGGAACAGACTCTGCTACAACTGCAAAGACTGAAAGCCCCTGCAATGTTGCTTCAAAGACATAGTTGACGCCGTCTGTGCTGACAAGCTTTGTGTCAAGTGTCTCCCAGGCGTTGTTCTTCCAGCGCAAAAGCTTTGTTGTCTTGTAGTCCAAGCCACTTGCAGAGTA
>JAZDGJ010000045.1:0-9137 GCA_043807015.1 Candidatus Woesearchaeota archaeon
CCATATCAAGGGCTTCTCAGGCTATGTCTGCGAGATTCTTATTGCAAAGTATGGCAGTTTCATAGCTGTTCTAAAGGCAGCTTCAAAATGGAAAAACACAGTCATAGATGTTGAAAAGCATTACAAAAGAAGCATTGATGCAGTAAGAGCCTTAAACCAGTCAAAGCTCTCTCCTTTAATTGTTATTGACCCTGTGCAGAAGGAGAGGAATGCTTCGGCAGCGTTAAGCGCTGAAAGCCTTGGCAAGTTCACAGCTGCAGCAAAAGAGTTCCTGAAAAAGCCCTCTGAGAAGTTCTTTGAAAGCAAGACATTTGATTTTGGAAAATTGAAGAATGCAGTTGTGGTTGAGGTTACTCCGCTGCATGGAAAAGAGGATATTGTTGCAAGCAAGGCGCTTAAGGCAGCAGGCTACATAAGGCAGCAGCTTGAAATGAGTGACTTCAAAGTGCGGCAGAGCGGCTGGCTGTGGAACCCTGAAAAGGCTGTTTTATGGTATTCCCTTGAAAAGATGCTGATCCCCAAGGAAAAAGTTGTTGCAGGTCCTCCGAAAGGCAATGCACTGCATGAGGAGCGCTTCAAAAAAGTGCATAAGAATGCCTTCCGCAAGAGTGGAAGGCTTTACGCAAAAATTGCAAGGGAATTTACTGACGCAAGGAAGCTTGCCCAGAAGCTTGTGAAAGACGCCTATGTAAAAGAGCGTGTCAAGTCTTCACTGGTAAAATGAAAAAAATTTTCCTGCTGGTTGGATTGTTCGCGATAGCGAGCTTTTTCCTTGACAATGCTGTTTTCTCATTAACGCAGTCAATGCAGAACATATATTTTGCTGAATTCATGTCCTGGCTCAGCAACCTATGGTCTATTTTCTTTGTCCTTTTGGTTATGACTTCGCTTTTCATGCTTGAGGAGAAAAAAGCAAGGTGGCTTAAGGTTGTCTGGCTTAGCTTTCTTTCATCATTCATTCTCTCAGTGGTTTTCAAGGAGGCATTTGCAAGAAGCAGGCCTTTGGAGTTTGCTTTTGGCGCCGGTCTCTTGGTTTATTCATTTCCGAGCGCCCATGCAGCTGTTGCCTTTTCCCTTATTCCTGTGCTTGACAAGGAGTTCAAAAAGCTGAAGCCTTTCTGGATAACTTTTGCGGTTTTTGTTGCTGTAAGCAGGATTTATCTTGGCGCACATTTCCTAAGCGATGTTGTCCTTGGGGGGATTTTGGGCTATGCTGTTGGAAAGGGGTTTGTCTGGCTTGAGGAAAAGAAAATGCTGAGGCTCTCATGGAAGACAACTCACTAGAGCTAAGAAGACAGACTTTTCACATGGGGCTTGGGATGCTATTCGTACTGCTCATATCCCTGGGCTTTGATTGGAGGTTTTTCCTTGCTTTGATTATAGTCGGGGCAATTTTGTCCTATGTCTCTGCAAGGAGGAAGATTCCTGTCATCGCATGGTTTCTTGAAAAGTTTGAGCGGAAGAATTCCTGGCCAGGAAAGGGCGCATTGTTCTTTGCAATCGGGACGTTTTTGGCATTAGTTCTTTTTCCAAGGGATATTGCCCTCGCGTCAATTCTCATACTGACTTTTGGCGATTCGCTTGCCCACTTATTTGGAAGGTTCTTTGGAAAGGTAAAACATCCCCTTAACACCTACAAGATGATTGAGGGAACAATCATAGGCTTTCTGGCAGGGGGAATTGCCGCAGCTGTTTTTGTTCCCTGGCAGCAGGCAATGGCAGCTTCGGCAGTGGCAATGTTTGTTGAGGGAATTGATCTCAGGTTCAGGAGAAATGCCGTTGATGACAATATTGTCGTTCCTTTAGTCGCTGGTGTCGTAATCTGGCTCTTTAGGTCTTTCATTAATGTGCCTGTATAGGACTGTAACGCGATAAAGCAGTTTGCTGTTCTGCTTATGCACTCCGAAAAGCTTCCGGGACAATACAAGCTTTCCCTTGAAGCGCTTTTTCAGCTTTCTTCCAAGGTCCATGGTGAAGTGCCTTGAGCTTAGGAAATAGTCCAGCCCTGTCTTGAACTCTTCAACCTTGCTGACAAAAATTCCGCTGTTCTTTGCCTCGTCCATTGCTTTCTCTGCAAACACAAACACCTCATCAGGAGCTTCCCTTATCTGGAGTATTCCCTCAAAGTACTTTGCGTGCTTTGGCCTGTGCCTGTCTTGTGCCATGAGAGAAGTTTATCGTTCAGGCATTAAAAAGTTATGGTATTCGGGACTCTGTCCCAAGTCCTTGCTATCTTGTTCGTGGCGCCTGAGCCCGCAGGCGTGTTTGCTCAGGTTGTCCCTTGGACCGCCACGAACCACAAATTAGGGACAGAGCGCGTATTTGGCAAAACCGATAGCTTTTTATGCTTTCAGAATGCGCCTAATGCTAAATGTTTGGAAGGAAGAAGAAGCTAAAACCAAGACCTACCACGCTTTGGGGCAAAAGCTGGTATTTCATCTGGGAAGACAACAGCGTATGGAGCTGGCTTGTAAACATAGTGCTGGCTTTTGTTCTTATTAAGTTCGTTGTCTATCCTGCGCTGGGCTTTATGCTCAGCACTTCACATCCTGTTGTTGCGGTTGTTTCCAACAGCATGCAGCACAGCACCGGTGATTTTGACAAGTGGTGGACAGAATCAGGCAATTTTTATGAGCAGTATGGCATAACAAAGGACGACTTCAGGAAATTCACGATGAGCCGCGGCTTTAGCAAAGGAGACATCATCATCCTTAAAGGCGCCAAACCACAATCTTTAAAAGCTGGCAGCATCATCGTGTTTTTCGGCAGTGCGCCTGATCCCATAATTCACAGGGTGGTTGAACGCTGGGAGGAAGACGGGCAGATTTATTTCAGGACAAAAGGTGACAATAACGAGGGCTTTGTGTCTGATGAGATTAGGATCAACCAAAGCCTTGTTGTGGGCAAGGCCTGGTTCAAGCTGCCTTTGCTTGGCTATGTAAAGATAATATTTGCTGAGATGGTGAGATTTATTAGGGGGGTGGGCTAGTGCTTTTTTGCCCTAAGTGCGGCGCAATACTTGTGCCAAAAAAGGTAAACAACAAGCGTGTAATGGCGTGTTCATGCGGCTATGTAAATAGGAACATAGTGAGTGCCACAATAACTGAGGAAAATCCTGAGAAGACAAAGGCCGTGGAGATAGTTGACCGTGAAGTGGAGACTTTGCCAAAGATCGACGCAGAGTGCCCGAAGTGCAAGCACAAGACTGCCTATTACTGGACCCAGCAGACACGGGCTGCTGACGAAGGCGAGACCAAGTTCTTCAAGTGCGAGAAGTGCAAGCACATCTGGAGAGACTACAGCTAAGGGGCATATGGTTGACATCCTATTAACGAATGACGACGGCTACAAATCTATTGGATTCTTACCCTTGCTAAAGAAGTTATCGGAAGAATTCTCTGTGACGGTAGTTGCTCCAAGCGAAGGCAAAAGCTGGATGGGCAAGTCAATAACCACAAAGAAGCATATAGAACTGAAGAAAGCAGATATAGGCGGATTTGAGATATACTGCATAGACGGGACTCCTGCGGACTGTGTGCAGATTGGCATGTATGATGTTATAAACGGCAGGCCAAAACTTGTTGTTTCAGGAATAAATATAGGCGCCAATCCGGGGCATGGAAGAATCCTTAGCTCGGGAACTGTTGGAGCAGCTATGGAAGCATCCATAGATGGCGTAAAAGCCATATCAAGCTCGCTGTATATTCCGGAGAATGCGAGAGGAAAAATTGATTTCTATGATGCCAAGAATTATCATATTTTTGAAAATGCTGCCGAGATAACCCTTAAAGTTGTCAAGATAGTTGTTGAAAAGAAGCTTCAGCCGGATATAGATTTAATTTCGTTAAATATACCTTTTGACGCGAAAGCTGACTCTGATTTCGAGGTTACAAAGCCGTTCAGGGCTCCTTATGGCCGCCTCTTTCATAGAAAAGACGGCAAGTTACTGCATGCAGATCCGCCGATGGAATTCAAGGATTTGGAGAAAGGCACGGATTTAAAGGCGTTAAGCGAGGGGAAGATAGCTATAACACCTGTAAGCCTTGAACTATTTTCAAAAGATTCTGCCAAAAGTTTTGAGAGCATCATAAGAAAAGAATGGTAACCATAAAAGAAAATATATTTTCAGTAGTTGCCAAGCCAAATTCCTCAAAAAATGAGATTCTAGGCTATGATTCTGAAAGGAAGGCTTACAAGATAGCCGTTGCTGCCCCTGCGCAGGATGGCAGGGCAAACCTGGAGCTTGTGAAGTTCCTCTCTAAGGAGCTGAAAAAGAAAGCCGTGATAAGGTCTGGCTTCAAAGGCAAGAGGAAGATTATTGAACTGGTTTAATCACTTCTTCTCTTCAAAGAATTCTTTTAAGTCAATTACTTCTTCGTCTATGGGCTTCTTGGCAGGTCGTTCTTCCTTCTCTGCTTCCTTTGCTTTTTTCTTCTGCGGCGTCTTATCATCTTTTTTATCATCTTTTTCGCCATTTTTTCTCTTCTTCAGCCCAAAGTAGATCATTGACAAGATTACTCCGGCAATAAACACAATAATCACATATTTGTAGTTGAGGTGAACTGCATACCACGGCTCTTTCTGCGCAGGAGGCGCAGCTGAGACAGCAGGCGCTTGCATCTCCTTGCATTTTTCCCTCTGCCCCGTATAGCATCTGCATTCCCTGCTGAGATTGTCATAATAGCAGTCAAAAAGGTAGCCGCCTTCTGTCCTGTTGCATTCAAAGGTTTTGATGCATTCTTCGTCCAATTGCTCCTGCGTCAGTTCAGTGACATTCTCTTGGACTGTGATATTTGGCTCTGGCTCAGTAACATTTTCTGGGATTGTGACATTTGCCTGCTCTGTGATATTTTCTGAAACATGGACAATTGCTTCTGGCTGGGTGATGTTTTCTTCAGGCGCTGGCTCAATGATTATAATCGTCTGGTTTCCTGCCTCTGAAGGCACGGTTACATTCTCAACAGGCGCTGCAGCTTCAGTGGCTGATGCCTCAGGCGTAGCTGATGTTTCAGACGGTATTGTTGTGGTGACCGTGCCTGCTGTTGCTCCTTTGTTCTGCCCTGCCATGTAAAATGAGATTCCTGCCACAATTATTAGTATTGCAATAATTCCTACAATTAGAAGCGTGCTTTTCCCTTCTTCTTTTTCTTCAGGCGCTTTTTCCTTTTTAGGCTCCTTTTTTTCCTCTTCCTCTGTGAAGAAGTCCATTGTGGCTTTGGACATCTTTGCAATTATGCCCTGCTGCTCTTTCGCTTCTTTTTTTACTTCAGTCTTAACGCCGGCTATTGATGACTTTGTCTCTTTTTTGAGCTCCTTTATCTCATTTCTGAGCGCACTTATCTCAGCAGCAAAGTCTTTTTCCTGCTGTTTGAGCTCATTTGAGCCCGCCATGTTGCTCATTACATATGAAACATCATCCTTCAGCTTCTTGAGGTCATCTCCTGCTGCATAGCCCCTTGCCTCCTTGGCAGAACCTTTCCGCTCTTCCCTTAGCTGAGAAACTTCCTTGCCAAGCTGCTCCACCTCTTCTGACAGGGAATCTGCATTATCTTTCAGCTTTTTCAGCTCATCTCCGCCAACATAGCCCTTTGCACCCTTGGCATAACTCTTCCGCTCCTCCCTTAACTGCGAAACCTCCTTGCCAAGCTGCTTCACATCTTCTGTCAACGCCTCAACTTCTGCCTCGGGTATAATCTGCTTCTGCAAAGATTCTGTCTCTTTCCTGAGCTTTTCAATCTCATCTTTGGCTTTAATAACATCAGTAGCGTATTGCTCAAGCGCCTTTATTCCCTGCTTTGCCTCGCTTACTTCAGCAGAAGAGGCAAGCTCTGACTGGAGGCGCTTTACAATGCCCTTGAGCTGCTCTTTTGTCGCATAGTCATTCAAATCAGTCTCAACAAGCGAGCCTTCTATCTTGCTGCCAAGCGCGGCTATTTCGGATTTGAGCTGCCTGAATTTTTCTTCAAAATCCTTCTTTGGTGTTACGTCATTCTTCAGGACTTTAACGTCCTCATCCAGTCTTGAGGCAGCGCTCTTTACATCCTCAAGCCAGTCGTGCAGCGGCTGTATCCTCACTGCTTCTGATTCAAATCTTGTGACATCCTCTTTCAATGCAGAGATTTCGTTTCTCTGCTGGGCAATCTTGCCCTCAAAGGACTTTGATGTTTTCTGCAGCTCCTTCCAGGACACTGAATCCTTTGTCAATTCCGCAAGAATATCCCTAAACTCCTTGAGGTCAGCACCATATTTACTCACTGTTGCCTCGTCGCTCAGCTGCTTCCTTATTTCAGAAAGCTGCCGGTCCACTGACTGCATCTCTTCGCGCAGCTTGTCCTTGGTGGCAGCCTCAGCCTGAAAATCAGCTAATTTGCCCTTTACTTTCTGGATTTCCCTGATTTGGTCAATGACCTTCTCGCGCTTGTCTATGAGCGCCTTGAGAAAGTCCACCCTTTCCTTCAGGGAAAGCGTGAACTTTTCCATCTCCCTTTTGTCTGCAAAGCCCCTTTCAAACTGGTCAAGCTTTGTGTTGAGCTTTTCTACAAAGGCATAGAATTCTTCTTTTGTTGTCAGTTGTCCGACAATCCCTGACAAGTCATCAATCCTGAAAATGTTCTTGTTGATTGAACGCTTTATTTCAATGATGTCTTCCCTTACTTTAGAAAATGCTGTTCTTATGTCTTCTTCCCTGACCATGAAACCCCCAACATAAACTGTTATTGATGAGAAAGTAGCAATTTAATATATAAACTTTTTGGTAACAAAAACTCGCTATATTTTTAGGTATGCTATGGCGAGTTTTTGGGACAAGAAATTGCCGCCTGCTGAATTATACGCACTTATGGGCAATTTCTTGTAACAACAAATTCAGGGTTTGGCAGGCATTTTTTGGGCTGCCTCTACTGCTTCCTTGCCTTTTGAGGTGCCTGAAGTTATTAATTCAAGCGTTGCGCCGCCTGCGCCGCTCATCACGGAGAAGGAACCTTCTGCCCCGCAGACATGAATCCTTGCGGTGGTATCCCCGCCTGCGCCTATTGTTAAACCGCCGTTGCTCTTGCAGACTGAGGCGGCTTTGAAAGTTATGCGATCTGCCCCTGAAAACTCTTCAACTCTTCTATCCTCAATAGAGTATGGTCCTGACTGCAGGTATATTTCCGCCTTTTGAATTATGCCTGAGATTTGCTCCAGAGTATTAGGCCCTTCAGAAACGCCAAGCCAGCCGGCTGGAATTCCTGTAGGTCTGCCATAAGCCCTTATATTAGCATCTGCCGGCAGATTTCCGGACTTGTCAGGCTTTTTGTCAGCAATTGTATGGTCAACTGCAGTAAAAACCCTAATTCCCAATGAGTTTGCCTTTGCAAGGAAGTTATATGCTGAGATAATCTGCTCACCCTCCTGCCCTGGTGTGATGTAAGAATCGCCGATGAGCTGTTTTATCTGGCCGTCATCAATGCCGAGCAATTTTTTTAGCTCATTGCTTTTTTGCTTCTGCAGTTCAGAAGTTATTGAGGTTGATTTTTCAGCGTCCTGCCCCCTGGTCTGGGCTACAATCCTGCCGTCATAGCCAGCCACAACTTCATTGACTTTTCCAATGTTTCTCTGTATAAGGCTGCTGTAATGCTCCGCAAGAAGAAATGAATAGACAACTGCGGCGCCGGCTATTACTGTATCCCCCTTTTTCATCCCATCCATAAGGTCATAGGCAATTGTCACCTTTGAAATAACGCCGGGGCCAGTCTCTATCTTTTTGCCGCACAACCCCAGGACAAAGGGGCCTCTCTCTGGGTTTTCAATCTTTTGCTTGAGTTTGCCTATTGTTTCAAGGACATCCAAGTAATGGAAGCCGTAAACAACCTGCTTGCCCTGCTCAGCCATAAGAATAGGTGTTATTACAATGGTCGGCTCATTCCTGTGATTCTGGGTTTCATTCTCATTCACATAGAGATCTGCCAATGAGGCAAAGAAGGCGGCAAATTTTGGGTCGTCTACTTTTGCCTCAGGATCAAACCTCACGTTTTCCAGAACCACCACCTGCCCATTTTTGAGCGAGCTCACAATCCTCCTGACTTCTTCCTGGTTCTTGTAGACGCTTTTCGGTGTCTTGTCATTGTAGCAGTCTGGCGCAATGAGGACATTGTACCTCAGGAGCTTTTTCTCTTCCAGGATCTGCTCCAGCCGTTTCGCAACAGGAGCCATGCTGTAATCAGGATCAACGCCCGTGGGCTTTCCGGCCCAGCCGGCTGCAAGGATAATTTTTGCATTGCTGTCAATAAGGTATCCAAGTGTCGGGATGATGTCCCTTATCCTGGTGTCATCGCTGACTCTCGCAGGGTCAAGAAGGTCTTTTTTCAGGTCAAATGGCACATCCAATCCAGCCCTGACCATGACATATCTCCCTGAAACAGGAATTTCTGAAAGCGATGGGACTTTCATAAAAACGCCAAAATGGCGCAGATATAAAAATCTTTTCAGAAAAAACAAGATATATAAGTCCAGGCGACGTGACTACTTCTGCCACATTGACTGTTGTTTATGAAGTTGATTAAGTTCTGCATTTACAAAGATTTTAAAAGTTGAAACATAGACATAACACATTTAAAAATTTGAACTGGGGGCTTGGAACGGGAGGGGAAAATGAAAATGGGTTTTAAAAGTAAGATATTGCTTTCGTTGCTCATCGGGGTAATTGCGGTGCTGATAGCGAAGTATGTTCATCCGATTTGGAATCTAAATCAGCTGCTTATATTTGGACTAATAGTATTCGTAGTTACAGTCATACTTGCTTATTTGCAAGGAAAACTAATCAAATAGCATTCAACCAGAAAGAATGCAGAAAGTAAGACAAACCATTACGGCTCGGACGGGGCAGCACGACAATTCACTAAAACATCTTCTTGAGCACATCCACCATTCTGCAGGAGAAGCCCCACTCGTTGTCATACCATGTGGCTATCTTTACAAGGCGGCCGTCTATTACATTAGTCAGCTGTGAGTCAAATATGCTGCTGTATGGGCTGCCTATTATGTCTGTTGACACAAGAGGCTCTTCTGAATATTTCAGTATGCCCTTGAGAGCTCCTGAAGCGGCTTCCTTGAATGCCCTGTTGACGCCTTCAATTGTTGTGAGCTTTTCAACCTCG
>JAZDGJ010000046.1:0-13714 GCA_043807015.1 Candidatus Woesearchaeota archaeon
GCTCAATTCTAGAATACTTCGGGGCGATTATGTATATCTGGTGCCCCCTGTCGGCAAGGTTCTTTGCCATTTCAATGACGCAGACCACGACGCCGTTGACAAGAGGCAGAAAAGTGTCTGTGAAAAAGGCGATTCTCATCAAGAGGTTGAGATAGCTGCTCTAATTTAAATTTTTCCTATTCGAATCAAATGAACGGCACGTCTGTCGTGAACTTTATGCCGTAGAGGAAAATCCTGTTCCAGAGGAAGGTTTTTTCCCTTGAGACCTTTACCGAGAATCCCGCTTCCCTGAATATTTTCTCAATCATCCTGTCACTGGCAAGCCATTCAACATTAGGCAGCATGTGGAAGAAATCGCTGTATTCAACAAAGCAAATCCTTCCACCTATGGGCATAATCTTCCTGAGCTCTGAAAGCACTTTTCTGATGTCCTGTATATAGCCAAGCATGCCGACAGAAACGACCGCATCAGCGTAATTTATGTCAGGATGCACCCTGCTGAAGTGCTCAGGGTCATGTATCAGGGTTGCTTTGCCAAAAACCATCCCCTCGCTCTGCCAGTCTGCAACCTCTATTCTTTTGCGGGCAATTTTTATGTGGTTCTTTGAGAAATGGGTTCCAATAACTCTGCCGTGGGGACCGACTTCCTTTAAAAGATCGAGCGTCAGTGTGCCCACGCCGCAGCCGTATTCCAGGATTGTCTTGCCCTTAATCGGCCCAAGGAATGTAAGCAGATTTTCCCTTATGCCCCTCGGGAATGTAATTTTTTCTGTTGCAAGGGTAACGTATGCAAAGACGTCATTGACCTCGGTTATTGCCTTTGGGTCATAATAGAGCTCAACAAGGAAGTAAAGCGGAAGACCCACTCCAACCAGGGAAATGCTAAGCATCAGCAAATCATATGCGTTAGGCACTCCAATCACCCAGAAAAAAATAATCGCGCTGAAAATGGCAACTACCACCAGAGGACCTATTTTTCCCATTGGCGCCTTGAAAGGCCTTTCAGCATCAGGCTTTTTGAACCTCATGATTGACACAGAGCCAATTACAAACGCATACATTATCATTGAAAGCGGCACAAAAAGGCTAAGCAGCGTCTGGTAGCTTCCAAAGCCGATAAAAAGCATCAACCCTGTGACAATAGTCTGGAATATCACTGCCTTATGGGGCGTCTTGAATTTTGGGTGTATCTCCTTGAACTGCCCCAAAAATAATCTGTCCCTAGACATTGCAAGCAGAAGCCTCGGCATTGCTATAACCATTCCTGCAGCTCCGCCAATAAGCGTCAGGAAGATTCCGACGCCCATTGCATCGCTCCAGATGCTTCCGAACAAATTGCCAACTATCTGGGTAATCGGGCTGCTCATGTTCGCAAGGGAATCCCAGCCGGCTATGCCCAATGCCACGATTGAAATCATCGCCCCAATAATCGTGGCAAGCACTGTCGCATGTATTATTGCCCTTGGGATTGTTTTCCTTGCATTTTTGGTTTCTTCTGCAAGGTATGTTGCGGCTTCCCAGCCGAAGAACGATTCTATCAGGAAAAACATTGTTATGAAAACTGGGCCAAAATTATGGGTGAACAATGGCGTGAAATTTTCAACTTTGATGTGGGGCAAGCCTGTGGCGATGAATGCGCACGTGACAGCTATTGTTATGAAAGCAAAAGCTACAAGCAGCTTGCTTCCAATGTCTATGCCGATGTAGGCAACAATATTAAGGAAAAATATGATTCCCAGGCTGAGCAATATTCTCACTATAATGCTTTCATTCGGAAGTATTGCGTTTAAGGCAGCCACCACAAGAATAACAGTTGAAATCGTGGTGACCAGCCAGGCAATCCAGCCAATAAGGAAGGAAATAAACCTGCCATATGCCTGCTTTCCAAACTCGTATGAGCCGCCTGCAAACGGAAACATGCTGGAAAGCTCGCCAAAGCATACAGCTACGTATATTACAATGACAGACAGGGGAATCCAGGCAAGAAGGAACATGTTGCCTGCGAGCTGGGCTCCAATTGAAGCGCCGAAGAAAAAAGTGCTGCCAGCAACTGCGCCTATGGTTATGGAAAGCGCTGTCCAATAGCCTATAGTCTGCTTAAGTTCTGCCATCCTCTTTTCCCATCTTTACCTTTTCCGATAAGTATTAATAACTTTTTCTTTTCCTTTACCAATATGGACGTTTTTCACATACCAGTAACTGCTGAGGCAAAGGCAACCCTTGATGAGAAAGTCATTTCTGCGCTGCCTGAAAGGCTGTGCCTGGCTGCATCTGCGCAGTTTGTAAGCCAGTTGCCAGAAATCAAGAAGCTTCTTGAGGCAAAAGGCAAAAAAGCCAGCCTTGTTGAGGCAAAGCACACCGCTTTTCCAGGGCAGATTCTCGGCTGCGGCTGGGAAAACCTCAAGTATGATGAAAAAGCAGAGGCATTCCTCTACATAGGCGATGGCATGTTCCACCCGAAAGCGCTCATGATGGCTGCTGAAAAAGATGTTTTTGCCCTTGACCCTATAAACGGCAGCTTTGCAAAGCTTGACAGAAAAGAGATTGAGGCAGTCCGCAAGAAAACAAAAGTCGCAATAGTGAAATTCCTCCACGCACAAAACATAGGCGTTTTGCTTTCAACAAAGCCCGGGCAGATGATGCTTAAGGAAGCACTAGAGCTGAAAAAGAAGTTTCCTGACAAAAAATTCTATTACCTCGTGTCAAACACTGTTGAATTTAACCAGCTTGAGAATTTCCCTTTTGTGGACTGCTTTGTCAACACAGCCTGCAACAGGCTTATTGACGACTGGGAAAAATTCCCAAAGCCGGTGCTGAACATTGCTGACTTGCCTGCGTAATAACCAAAAGCTATTTAAATCAGTCCCTAAGACCAACTGCCATGATATCCCAATTAAGGTCAAGGAGAAAGCCGACTGGCGGAAGATACAAAGCCTCCAGGAAGAAGCGACTGACAGAAAGGGGAAGATTGCCTGCCTTAACCAAGCCAGGCGAGAACGCCGTCAAGTATGTCAAGACAAGGGGCGGCAACATGAAGATGAAGCTCACTTATGCCAGCACAGCAAATGTTTTTGACCGCAAAACAAAGGCTTTCAAAGTCGCAAAGTTCACAATTGTCATTGAAAACAACGCAAACAGGCAGTTTGTAAGAAGGAACATTCTGACAAAGGGCGCTGTCATTGACACAGAGCTCGGCAAAGCCCGCGTCACAAACAGGCCAGGTCAGGAAGGCTACATAAACGCTGAGCTGGTTTAAGGCTCGCATTTTGCCACTCATAAGTAGTCATAAAATAGTAAATTTTTTAAATGGAGACTTCTGTCCTTATTAAATCATAGTTAATCAGAGAAGAGAATAATATCTAATCTATGAACATAAGGAGGAATTTATAATGGCTAATGTTCAAACTGAAGCACAAATCAAAGGTTTAGGCACTATCGTTTATTGTAACGATGCATCTTTTAATGTTGGATTAGATGCAGTATTGCGCGGATCTAATGGGTTGATCTCTTTAAGGGATTTAGCGTATGCAAGAATTCAAGCCGGTAAGGCTATGTCAGTATCTCAGAATGGCTCTTTTGTGAGAGAAGGAAGTTTATTTGTTCCTAAAACAGGCAATAAGAGGATTTGGCTTAGAGACTCTTTAATGTTGCTGGATCCTTCTGATGCTGTTAAGGCACATAGAAAGTGTGATGAGTATTTGCTTCCTAAAAGCTTTAACGTAGATGCATACTTAGAACAGATTGGTAAAGATAATTATCTTGTTTTAAAGGATACATCTGCGGTTCCAACCAATAGGTTTGGTGAACATGAAAGAATGGTTTGGGCTTTCCAAGATCAAGCAGAAAAATATGGGCAATTCTTGAAAAGTGTAGGAATACATCATGTTAAGATTTGGATGTATCCTGACTATGACGAACATATCGATATGCAGCTAGGACCATTTGCCTATCAGCTGTGGCTTCGTGGACTCAAAAATAATTCAAGGATTGATGGCGGTAGGTCTCTCGACAGGAACACTTGGGTTCGTGGGGTGCGTCGTGAGTCCGCCGAAGGCGGTGCACATCCAGGCGGTTTGGAAAAGGCAGTTATGTCTGGAGTTGGCGGAACGAGAAAGTAAATTTTTACAACCCTTCATTTTGTTACTACTTTTTGGTAGCTAAAATAGAAAGATTTATAAAGAAGCGCTCTATATACGGGATCATGCAAGGAATAGACTCTGTTGTGAAATCTGCAGAAAAGCTGCTTGAAATTAAAGGGAGGCCTGCAATTATTGTACGTGCAGAAATAACCCGCGAAATTACTCCTAGGCATCCAGATGATTCTCAGGTTGAAATTGAGTATTCTTTTAATTCAAAGGTTCCTGCTCCAATACGAACGTATGTTCTGCTCGAGCGGGGGCAGCAGATAAATGGCGCTGAAATATTGAAGAACAGCTTGGACTATCTTGTTGATCGCCTTGGCGAAAAAGGCATTAGCGCCATTCCATCTTCTGAGCTGAATGCATTGCCCCTTAGTGAAATTAGCAGGAAACACGGTCTTGATACAGATGTTAGGCTGCAAATTTACAAATACACCCACAAAAGAAAAATCCCCTTTAAGGAAGGGGAAGCTGTCCTTTACAGGAAAAATGCCCCAGCGCCAGTGCTTGGTCAGATGAAGCTGCTTTAGCGCCTTCTTTTCATCTTTTTTTTCCCGCAATATCTTTTTGCATGCTCAACAAGAAGCGCGTGGAATTCCTGATACGCCTTTAAGTCAGACTTAATGTTTTTCTCGAAAAGCCTTTTTATTTCGTCGTAGGAAGCTTTTTCATTGGCAAGACCAAGGCTTTCCAATATCCTTTTGGTGTATGCGTCCACTACAAAAGTTGGCACTTTGTAGGCATACAGCAGAATCGAGTCTGCTGTCTCAGGACCTATGCCCCAGATGCCTAGCAGCTCTTCCCTTGACGGAGTCCTGCCTTTCAATTTCAGGTAAAACTTTGCAAACTCTTTCAGCTTCCTTGCCTTCTGGTTGAAGTAGCCGGCTGGCTTAATCAGCTCTGCAAGCTTTTTTTGTGGCACTGCCACGATTGCTTTCGCAGATTTTCCCTTAAGCTTGAGCAAGGCTTTCTCAGCCTGCTTCCAGCTGGTGTTCTGAGTCAGTATCGCTCCGATGCATATTTCAAAGCGCTCAGCAGAGTTTCTCGGAAAGCTGTAATCTCCCTTGTGATACCTGCCTTGAATTGGCCACCAGCCCTGACTGCCGTAGGTTTTAAGCAGTTTGCAATATACTTGTTGGATTTTGTTCATTTAGAGCACTATTTCACGTATTCTACATTATCCAAACCAAAAAATTGTTTGTCACCAGTAAGAAACTTAACATTCCTTGATTTTGCCAGCACATAGCCGATGCAATCCGCATAAGACAGGTCTTTCCTCTTTTCAGAAGCTCTGAATTCGTTGGCCTTAATTATGACCTCGTCGCTTACGTCGACTGCGAATTTCAGCAAAGCATAATAATGTCTCTCAGCCGCTTCTTTGCCATATCGGATAAGCAGCCCATAATGCAGTTCCATAAGGTTGAGCCTTGTTGTTATTATGGCAATACCTGCAGAATATTGCTTATAGCTCTCATTCCCTTCAATAAGCTCGTAGAACGCATACGTATCGAAAAAGAAGGTTCTTATGCTTTCCAACCCTTCCTCACCATGTCCTTGAATTCCTGCCCCGACATTTTTCTTTTCAAGGCGCCAAAGAGCCCGGTTAAGTCAGCCTCCTTGACCATTTCAATTAAAACTTTCTCATTCTCTTTCAAACTTTCCTGCTCAACAAGTTCTCTAGGAATCACAACACCCATTGAGTTGCCCCATTTCTTTATAACAACTTGCACTGCCATTCAAATCACCTTTATTAGACGAATGTATAATTAATGTATAACTAATATATGAATCTTTCGGTTTTGGCATAAACCGTAACTTCCAAGTAGTAACAAAATAGAAAGCTTTAAATAAGGAGAGCATTTCCATTTATTCATTTCAGAGGTTCACAAAATGACGCTTGAGAAGGATGTTGAAAACTTGCTTGAAGAAGCAAAAAGTTTTGCTAAAGACTTAGATCTTCACTATATGGAACTATACCTTTCACTAGCAGAAACACTAGCAGAAACATCCTCCCCAGAAGCAAAAATGGATATCTCTAAAGAAGTAGCTAAAATTGTGAATGACGGTTATGGTGATGTTGCTCATGACCTGCTTAAAAGGGCAAAGGAGCTTTCTAAAGAAAAAAAAGTCAGGGCATCGGGCACAAGCCTTTCAACAGCATTAGCCTGCGCTTACGTAGCAGGGCTGGATGTTTCTAAAGAAGTTGCAGAAATACGTGCGTTGTATTCGGAGGCTCACAAAAATGGCGCTTGACAAAGATGTTGAAAGTTGGCTTTTAAAAGCAGGAATGTGTGGTGCGGTAGGAGAAGCTGGCCCAATGGAAAGTTACATTGCAGAAGCACAGACATCTGCCATGAAAACAGGGCAGGATATTTCTGAAGAACTAGCTGGAATTAAGAGGGTCGGTTATTCTAATGCCGTTCCTATACAACTTGCAAATGCAAGAGAGTTTGCTGAAACGAGACCTGATTCCACTGAGGAAGCTTTAAAGTTATTAACACTAATGGACGCTTCCCTTTCATTAGCAGTAATGTACAACGCATTAGCACTAAAATACAACGCAGGACAACCAGAACAAGACATAATATCTCAAGTTGAGGAAATTCAGAAACTCTATTATCCTAACTTAAGGAGGACTCTTCCAAAGTAGGCTGCCGGCAGGCTTCTTTTTTTCTGGTTTTTTAGGCAGATATTATCCAAATATTTAAATAGGCATACTATCAAAAGTGCTATAAGATAGACCTAATCATGAAAAGAAAAATAGTTTTGCCTGTTTTGCTGATGCTTTTGTTAGTGATGCCCTTAGCTTCTGCATCACTTGCGGATTGGGTGACTGGGAATGCGATTCTTGACTGGTTTACCGGAAAAGTTGTCGAAGGCGAGGCTCCTACTACCCTTGCTGAGCAGGATAAGTGCGTGTTTGTTGATTCCACTTCGGCGCAAGACTGCTATACTGATGATGGCGCTTTCAAATGCTCAGGTATAAGCACCTGCCTTGCAGATGTTTCCGGCGAAAGTGGCAAAACACTCGGATGGAAAAGCAGCTGCGGGGGATATGCCACTACAGTAATTGACGGGAATAATGACGATATAATGTTCATATGCCCAACATTAGCGCCTCCTGCACCAACGCCAGTTGTTCCAGTTCTTCCTAAAGAGCAGGTAAAATGCGTATTTTCAGGCTCCACCTCAACACAGAAATGCTATGCCGGTGATGGCAAGTTTTCCTGCTATGGCACAGGAAGCTGCGTGGCTGAGGTTTCTGGCGAAACAGGAACAAAGCTGCAATGGACAAGCACAAGCGCCTGCTCTGGAGTCAGCGAAACAATAATTGACGGGCAAAATGATGAAATAAGCTTTAACTGCCAACAGAACCAGCTGCAGCCCGCTCCTGAAACACCAGCCCCTACGACTCCTACAACTCCTACATCCCAAACATGCACAGATTCTGACGGCGGAAAGAATTATGAAGCGGTTGGGATAGTTAGAACCGCACCATATGTTTCTGAAAGCACAGATTACTGCAATGACGGAAGAACACTGACAGAATATTTTTGCCAGGAATCCGGCGATGGCAAACCACCGGCTGTATATACTATAACGCATTGGTGCGACTATAGCTGCAAATATGGCGTTTGCCAGCCTCCTGTCTGCGGCAACGGGGTATGCGAAAGCGAGGATGAAAAAACAAACTGCGCCCAAGACTGCCCGATAAAATGCCATCAAGACAGCGATTGCGGACAGCCAACTAAAACAAAATACTGCGGCTCGCCGCCAGTGGGACCTATGAAAACGGTTTATCCTGATAATTCTTACGCCTGCACATCAGAAACTTACTATAAATGCGAAAGCCCAGGAACAGCAGATGCGAGATGCGGTGGCGGAGGGGGAGGAACATGTGTGCCCTGCGCTCAGGGCTGCAGCGGCGGAGAATGCTTGACCACAGCTTCCACCCCAACGGTTGTTGCCCAACCAGTTAAAGGACCAATTTCAACCACGGCAGCGTTATGCACAGAGACAGATTTTGGAAGAAACTATGGCACAAAAGGTTACATTAAAACACAGGCAGGAGGGCAGGCAGAGGATAAGTGTGAGAGCGCGGGTTATCTTAACGAGTATTATTGTGTAGATGATATGATATATTCTGACAGAATTATGTGTCCTTATGGGTGCAAAGACGGCGCTTGTTTGCAAGAGCCAGCCCAGCTTCAAACATGCAAAGATACTGATGGAACGTATATAGTCTCTGTTCCTAATGGCATTCTCCATCCTCCTGGCGAAGACAGGTATGTAAAAGGAAGCGTAAGTTATGGAACAACAGTCTACGAAGATTCCTGCTCAAAAATAACTCATTATAAGGATTCTTTTGGAAATGAAAACATAAAATTTGAGAGAAGCGCTGAGGGTTCTGGAGTGGTTGAAGCGGGATGCCTTGACGGCGAAAAGCCTTATGAAACCAGCTATTTTGAATGCCCAGACGGCTGCAGGGATGGGGCTTGCTTAAAAAAAGAAGCGATTACCGAGCAGGTAACCTGCATATTTACGAATTCTGACCGTGAGCAGGAATGCTACATCGGGGGGAGCTTTACCGATGCAAAAACAGGCGAAAAATTCTGCAGGGGAAAAGACAGCTGCATCATAAATGTCCAAGGCAACAAAGGCGAGCAGGCAGTATGGAAGTCCACGTGCGGCGGATACCAGTATACAACGCAGGATGGAAACAATGAAGAAATCAGGTTTGAATGCAAACAGGGCGAAACCAATATTGCAGAAATAACAAACAAGGGCTTCAGGTCTGCTTACTGGCAGTGCTATGACGGCTCTGAATCAAAATCAGGAGATGCAACCTCGTGCAAGCCAAGCGAAGACTGGCAAAAACACGCTGCTCAATTTTGCACTGGAAAGTGCTACAAAGACCTCAGCAAATGCGGGGTTAATACTTTCTCTGTCTGGAACGACTGCTATGCAGAAGGCGCAGTAGCCCATACAATCCCTGCTGTTTCAGCCCAGGCAGTTGCAACAGCAACCATGCCTGTGAAAGGCATGCTATACTATTTCCGAAGTGACACCTGCCCCCACTGCTCGGCCGAAGACACAGAGATAGGCGTTTTGAAGAAGACAGGATTTTTCAACAATTTTGGAGCAGCCCTTTTCAACATCAATGAACCGGGCGTCTCTGAGAAATATGGCATTAAAGCAGTGCCGACATTCATACTCTACAAAGACGGATGCAGCTTTAGAACGGAAGGCTTCATGAAAAGCGATGAAATTGAAACCTGGGCTTATAATGCAAAATGCGCGGCAGAGCAACCCGCAGTAGAGCCAATCCTGGTCTGCAAAGATTCCTGCCCTTCGGATGGCAAATGCTATCCTTTCGGCTACAGGAAGGACGGCAATTTCTGCTCTGATGAAGGAAAATTCACTGGGCAGTCAGAAGGCGAACAAGCCTGCGAAAACAGCTTTGAATGCTCATCAAACGTCTGCCTGGATGGAACATGCGTCAGTTCCAGCTTAATCCAGAAGTTCTTTGACTGGGTTAAGAACCTCTTTGGGTGATTTAGATAGCCACATCTTCTCATTTATTGAAAATTGCGGGTCTAATACCCCGCATTTTAATGCGCAATTTTCAAGACTAAAAATCGCCGAAAGGCGAGGGGCGTAATACTCCGCCCTTTAGGGCGGAGATAGCCCCGAGCAGGCGATTTTTATTATTTTTAACCGAAACAATCCCAGCCTGGCGGGGCTATCTTTTCTTCCAGCGCTCTTTCTTTGATTTATGGGCGTCATTGAAAGGTTCACGAGCTTTGCCAGTTTCGCCCCTGCGTTACAGGGGTGCCCCTCTTCCCACCACAAAAGATAAGGCGGGAAAGGGGCAGTCGCACTTAGGTGCGACCGAAACTGGCCAGCATAGATACGGACTTTTCAATAGCGCCGATTTATGGTAACATTTATAAATTACTGATGTTTAACGTTAGTATTATGGGTAAGCCCTCCAAAGAACATAAGATTGTTGAATTATTTTTTAATGAACCTTCTAGATACTGGCATTTTAAAGATATTGTAAAAGAAGCGAAAATTAGTGAGAACAGGGCTAATTACTGGCTTAAGGAGCTATTAAAAGAAAAAATTATCATACACCATAAAGAAAATGGTAAAATGCCTTATTATACTGCAAATTTTGATTATGCTAATTACAAGACTAAAAAGAAGCTTTATGCCTTAGAAAAATTTTATGAAGTGGGTTTTCTTAAACATCTAGAATCATTAGACGCCCAAACTATAGTAATTTTCGGAAGTTTCTCCAGAGCAGACTGGCATTCAAAAAGCGATATTGACCTGTTCATTATCGGAAGTGATGAAGAATTAGGCAAAGGAAAATATGAACGGATATTAAATCGGGAAATACAATTATTCACATTCAAGAATCAAAAAGAGATAAGAGATATAAACCCCAACTTAATACGCAATGTAATAAACGGATACTTCATAAAAGGAGAAGTACAGCACATCATCGGAGAAACAAATGCCTAAAAGCATCACACTAGACGAATCCTACGACAAATGCGTGAGCGAAGGCAATGTCATATTACAGGACAAGATTGACATCAACAAGATAAAATCAATGATGCAGATAGCAAATGATGACCTGGATAGTGCAAACTCATTAATGAAAAGCAAGGAGCCAAAATATGGCTCAATATACAAGTTGTATTACGAGGTACTGCATCAACTAACAGAAGCATTCCTGCTTTTTGACAAGGTAAAATCCTATAATCATCAGTGTTTATTCTCTTATCTTTGCGCAAAGCATCCAGAACTAGACCTGGACTGGAACTTCTTCGAAAAAGTGCGAACAAAAAGAAACGGGATACAGTACTACGGAAACCAAATAGCAGAAAAAGACTGGAAAGAAATAAAACTGCAAACAGAACTATATATAAAAACATTAAGCGATGTGCTGGAAAAAAAGGTTCAAGCAAGCGGCATGTAATGCAAAATCCAAGACGATACAACAACATCACGACTGTCGTAATTGGCAGGGCTATTTTTTGTTATGTTATCCTTATCAAAAATGATAATTTTCTCTTATCACTTTTTAGAAAGATTTATATATGCTTCACTCTTTAAAGTGTGCATGGCAAATACAATTGAGCTGTTGGATTATTTCAGGAAGTATCCTGTATTTGATTCTGCTACTGTGAAGAATAAGACCGGCAAAAGCGATTCATACGCTAATTTGCTGATACATCGCCTGAAAAAAAGAGAGCTAATCCTGCAGATAGAGCGTGACAAATACACTGTTTTTAATGATCCCTTCCTTCTGGCTTCCAGATTGGTGTGGCCTTCTTATATTTCGTGCTGGAGCGCCTTGAAGTACCATAATCTCACTGAGCAGGTGCCTCAGGAAATCACGGTTGTGACTACAGCAAGCAAAAAGGCAATACTGTTTGAGAACTCAAAAATTAGGTTCATAAAGCTCAGGCCGCCGGTTTTTTTTGGCTATGGAAAAGAAAAATTTGAAGGGTTTGACATATTTGTGGCAGACGCTGAAAAAGCCCTAATTGACTCAGCTTTGCTTGGAGAAGTCTCAATTTCAGAAATCAAGGAGATTCTTGAGAATAACATTAAGGAGCTGAATCTTGGCCGGCTTGTTGCATATCTGAAAAGAGTTGGCAACAGGTCACTGATTAAAAGGTTCGGTTACTTGCTGGAGTCAATGGGGAAGGATTGCTTTAAGAGCCTTAGAAAGTTTATAGGTGACATGTATGTTCAGCTTGATCGCTCCAAAGCGGCAGGTAGAAACAAAAATGAAAAGTGGAGGGTTGTTGTGAATGCTTGAGAAACAAGAAATTGAGAGGATTGCCGGAATTAAGCAGCTAAGTGTAAAAAATGCCGAGAAGGATTATCTCCTTGAGCTTCTTCTGTTTATTTTGGCTGCTGAAACAGGCAGAGACTTAGTATTCAAGGGAGGCACAGCTTTATACAAACTTTACAGCCTGAATAGATTTAGCGAGGATTTGGATTTTACATTGAATGCTGCTAAGCTTGATGTTGAAGCGCTTTCCCAGAAAATCATGAGAAAGCTGAAGAGTGTGGGCGTGAATGGCAGGATAAAAGCTATTGAGAGTTACGCAACTCAGAAAAATGTTAAGCTGGAATTGCGCGGGCCGTTATTTGATGGTAACATAAAAAGCATTTCGATGATTACCCTTAACATAAGTTTGAAAGAAAAGCCTTTGCATGAGCCTGAGCAGAGGAAAATCTTCCCGCGATATCCGGATATCCCTACTTTTGATATTTTCGTTATGCCATTAAGTGAGTTGTTTGCAGAAAAAGTTAGGGCTCTTTTGACTAGGGATAAGCCTAGAGACGTGTATGATGTCTGGTTTTTGCTAAGCCTTGGCGCCAAGCTTAACATCGGTGAGCTGAATAAAAAGCTGAAAAGGCATGAAATAGCTTTTAGCAGCGCGAACCTTGTTGCCAAGTTAGATCAAATGAAAAATTCGTGGAAGTCTGATTTGGGCAGCCTGATAATCGGCAAGCTGCCAGATTTCGACGTTGTAAAGAAATCAATTTTGGAAAAGATATAATAATCTGGCACTTTTCCCAAAAAGTTACAAAAACACCGTCAGCCCCGGCGGGGCTATTTTTATCTTTTAATCGGAAGATTTATATAATACCTTAATTTAGGTACGTTCATACTAGAAAAAAGGTATTAAGATGTTAACGCCCAAACAGATTAAGATATTTGAAGCATTTTTGAGAAAACCCCATCAAGAGTTGACTTACAAAGAGATAAAAGATTACTCAAAAGAAAAATCAAATTCAATTATTCAAAAAGCAGTGGTAAAATTTCTCGCAGAACAACTTGTCAAAAAAAGAGAAGTTGGAAACATCATTTTGTATGCTGCAAATCTAGATAATAGGACAGTTTTTTCATATTTTGATATAATTATAAAAGAGAAAAGCTCTAACCTACTTAAAAACAGTTTAAAAATAATTAGAGAAGAACTGTCAAACATAGAATTTGTATCTCTTGTAATTTTTGGATCATATGCGGAAGGGAAACAAAAAGAAAAATCCGATTTAGATATTGCAATCTTTGTAAATTCAGTAGAAGACAAAAAGAGTTGTGAATTATCTATGAAGTCTGCTGAGCTCAAATCTATTTTGAAAATAGATGCTCATATTATTACGAAAGATGAAATGCTCCAGATGTTGAAAGACAAACACGAAAATTTGGGAAAACAAATAGCATACAAGCACCTTGCAGTTCAAAATCCAGTGATATTCTATTCAATACTTCAGGAGGGGATAAACAATGGATTCAAAATTATACCTTCATAGAGCAGAAAACGAGATAAAACTCGCAGAAATAATATTTGTGATAAGCGAAGAGCCAGTAATACAGAAAGAAACATTCAAAATTAAAGAACCAGAAACATACTTCAGTGCAGTAATTGCACATAGTTATTACAGCATCTTCTATGGGGCAAAAGCATATCTGGCAAAGAAAGGAATCGAAGTATCTGCTCCAGACGAGCACAAAAAAGCATTTGATGAATTCAAAAAAT
>JAZDGJ010000047.1:0-61908 GCA_043807015.1 Candidatus Woesearchaeota archaeon
CTAGCGATAATTTCCCCGGCAACATCGTGTACGGGCAGAACATTGAGAACCAGAGATACGGGTATGCAAACACATCAAGGTACGACTTCCAGCTCCTTGTGCCTGAAAGAGGCGAGGCGAGCTGGACAGGCGCAACAGCGTATTACTTTTACGTAGAGCTGGCATGAAACATGGAACAAAAACAGAATATTGGAAATGAAAACGCGGCAAACCAGATCATAATATGCGCCGCGCTTATAACTGCAATAGTGCTGGCTGGAATCTTTGTTGATTCTTATTATGCAACAGGCGCAACAAGCTGGAATGTCACCACAAGGCTTAATGTCACAAACACAGAGCCAAACATGAATAACGTCATACTTGATGACCTTACATCAGACCCCTCAGACATAATAAATCTCAATGCCGGTGCCTTTACAGAGGTACTCTGCAATGGCTCTGCCTATGACCCAAACGGGCAGAATGACATGATAAACGCAACAGCGACAATTTATGAAGACACAATCGGGCGCTTTGGAGCAACTTCAAAATTCAACCGCTACGACAATACAACCTGCCTTGAATATTACAATGTCCCTGGGACAACCATGAACAGGTCATTTATCTGCAGGTTCCTGGTTGACTACTGGGCTTTCAACAGCACATGGGAATGCAACATTACCATAAGGGACCACGGCGGAACACAGCTCCCTTCATCAGGCATAACTTCTGTCAATACCAGTGGAACAGACGAGGCAGTCATATACCAGCTAACAGCAATAAACGTCAGCACACAAATTCTTGACTTTGGAAACCTGAGCGTGACTGACACTTCAGTAATGAAAGGGCTTAATATAACAAATGTCGGCAACGTCAGGACCAATTTCACAGTCTACGGTTACGGCGGAAATGACAGTGAAGTTCTCGGCGCTAATCTGAGCTGCATGCTGTGCACTTTCAATAACATTACCGCGAGCCAGATGAGATTTTCAAATTCGTCAAGCGCAGCATGGGATGTGATGGTGCCGCTGAACAGCACGCTGCAGATGCTTAACAACGTCACGCTTTTGAACAGGACAGACGAAAACACTCCACTTACGCTTGGCACCACTTCCAACACAACATACTGGAGAATAAAAGTGCCTTTGAGCGTTGGCGGATTGTGCAACGGAACACTTGAGTTTTCCGCGACAACGCAGGCATCGTAAGCGCTTTTCTTTTGTTTTCCTTTTTTTGTTTTTTTGCGGAAAGCGCTTACTTACCTAGCGAGTAACAGAAAATTGCGCTGATGCGCAATTTTGTGTGTCAGAAATGCTTATGCATTTCTGAGCATGCTCAGAGCGCTTTGTCGCTCTGACATTCCAAAAACTCGTGCATTGTGCACGAGTTTTTGATACTTACAGAGCGAGTAAGAGCAAGAGAAAAGCAAGAGAGAAAGCGAATGGAAGAGTTAAAGAGAGAGGAAGAGAACTTAGCAATAGAGAACATAAACCTACCTCTGAACATTTTCTCTACAGAATTGGGCACGCTTGAGACGCTTGCAAAGTACCTTAAGGAAAATCTCGGCTTCAGCTTCAGCAGCATAGCATCGCTTCTTAACAGAGACCCAAGGACAATATGGGGCGCATATGACGGCGCAATGGAGAAGCACCCAGAGCCTTTCTTCGGGATTCCGGAAACTGCAATAGAGCTGCCTGTAGGAATGCTCCGGGACAGGCATTTTGGCATGCTTGAGAACCTTGTGTGGCACATGCATGAAAACCTCGGAATGAGATACAGCAGGATTGCCACGCTTATCAAGAGAAACGACAGGACTGTTTGGACTGCCTGGATGAGGGCTAGGAACAAGAGGACAGCATATGGCTTGCAATAAAACATTCAGCTTTGCACTGATTGCAGTGTTCATAGTAGGCATAGCCTTGATGTCTGTATTTACTTCTGCAACCCCTGCAGGCGTCACAATAATACCCATAAGGAATGAAACATCAACACCCAGGGCTGCAAGCTTTGTCAACACAACAGGAGGCACCATAGCCACAGTAAACCTCAACGGCTCAACCCAGAACGTGAGGTGGAAAGCCTTTGTCGGAAATGTATCAGGCGCATTGACGCTTGATGATGCATATGGGTCAACAGTCTATGACTGGACAGCATCAGCGCCTTCTGGCGAGATATATGCTGCAAGAAGCTCTGCAACCCTGAACTGGTCTGTAATAGGCTGCGCAAACTCCACTCATTTAAGCATGGAAGACTTTGCAATGAACCACACGAACAAGGACGACAACATATCAAGGACTTTCTCAACAAAAGTGCATAACCAGTTTTATGTGGGGCTTGTGCAAATTGCCCAAAATGCATGCTACTCAATCCATACCTATGTCAATGACTCCTCCCAGAGCAGCAGGTTTGAGGAAATGGTGCTTTATGACGGCACCAACCTCACAAACGGCAACGTAGTCTTCAGCACAATACTTGAGCTGGACAAATACGGCTACAACAACCAAACCTATGATTTCCAGATGATACTGCCTGAAAGGGGCATTGACGGCTGGTCAAGCTCAACAGCATATTACTTTTACATGGAGCTGTCATGAAAATAATCACCAAGCTTGGAATTGCACTGTTCATCATAGCAGGGCTTATCGCATTTTTTGCAGCCTACAAGCCAGCCATCACAGGATATGCCTCTGCAGGCACAACCCTCTATGTGCTTGGCGGGCTTTATGATTACAACTGCAACACTACAATGCAGAACGGCTGGAATCTTATTTCAATCCCCTGCGAATCCGAAAACACCACAGTGCCGTACGTACTGCAGACTATTAATGGCAAATACGAATCAGTCCACGGCTATGACCGCAATGACTTAAATGACCCGTGGAAGAGCTACAAGCCAGGTCTTCCTGCGTGGGTTGAGCAGGATTTGACAAACATAACCACGCTGAAAGGCTACTGGATAAACATCAACAGAACATCAAGCATCAACATCTCAGGCTATGTAAGGGTTCCAGGAGTGATACAGCTTGCGCCCGGATGGGAGCTTGTTGGATACCCTACAAATGTGACAAAAACCCCTGAATCTGCCTTTGCAGCCATCAACAGCAGCATATCGTCAGTGCACGCATACAATGCTACAGATTATTCAGACTACTGGAAAGTTTACGTAAACACAGTCAACAGCTCATTCAATGACCTTAATTTGATTGTGCCCTACTGGGGATACTGGATTAATGTAACCTCCTCAGCCGTATGGGTAATAACCCAGTGATAAAAATGAACAAAACAAAAACAGCAATGATTGTGATTTTCCTTGCAATGATGAATCTTGCTACGGCAATGCCGCCGATTGCAAGCGAATATTTCGGCACTGTGACAATAAACAGCTACTTTGCAGAGCAGGGCACAAATGTTTCAATCTATGATAATGACGGGAATTTGTGCGGCTCAGGGCTTGTAAAGCAGGAAGGGCAGTTCGGCTTCATATCATGCAACGGCGACGACATAAGCACAGCCCAAGACGAAGGCGCAAGCAAGGGCGAGGATGTCACCATTATGGTAAATGGGACCAATGCTGGCGCTGCCAGCTGGTTTGAAGGCTCAATTAACCAGCTGGAGATTGATGTGAAACCGGCGCAAGTCAAAGCATCCCTGCCAGGAGGAATACTTCTGCTTCCCCTGATTCCGATAATGGCCATAATTGCAGCTTACTTTTACGTTAGCAGGAAAATATGAAAAAAGCAGAACAGCATGAAAAAATGAAGTTTTTCCTAGTTGCAGCAGCGATATTTTTGGCTCTTGTGCCCATTGCAGCTGCAATTCCGCAGCCATCGGCAGAATTCTACGGCTCAGTCCTTATGCACGGCGAGCCAGGAGTTGCAGCCTTAAACATTACAGCGTTTGACAGCTCACTCCAATGCGGAAATTTCACTGTCAAAACTGCCGGCAGGTATGGGCTGCTTTCATGTCTGGGAGATGACTCAGACACAGTGCAGGTTGAAGGAGCTGCAGAAGGGGACAACATAACCTTCAGGATAAACAGCACACCTGCCTTTGTTATCAATGGGCTGAACAACTGGAGCACCGGCAGTTTCCATTATACTGACATCCTTGGCTTGAAAAACGATTCGCCTTACATGTATGGCTGCGAAAACGCAACCCTGCCAGAGGACAGCGCCGGCTCATCAGTCTACATAGACCTGTGGGTTTGCGCCTATGACGGGAATGACAACATAAGCGATATGACTTTTGTTGTATCATCAGACTACAACTCCTCATTAATATCGTGCTATGTCTCCCTAAACCGCTATTTCACCTGCAATAACCCGAGCCAGGACGCAAACGGGCTCTCTTATTCCATGGCAACAGTTACAAATTCGCTGCTGCTTAGCTGGTCTGCGAGAATTAATGTCAATGTAACTCCGGTGAATGACGCGCCGTATTTTGTCCAGAACCTCACAACGCAATACACGCAGGACGGCGCTAATTTCAGCTACAAAGTCAACTGCTCTGACATAGACGGCCCTGCAACATATTACTATGACAACACTTCGCTTTTTAACATCAGCTCAGCAGGGATGATTAACTTCTCAGCTGTGCAGGCAGACGTGGGAAACCATTCCATAGCAATAACGTGCGGCGACGGCAGCCTTAACACAACACAGAATTTTACCCTTGCCGTTAATGATGTGAATAACCCGCCAACCCTTTACCCAATAGGGCTCCTGCAGGCTGCAGAAGACGTGCAGTTCCTCACCACTATAACTGCATATGACCCTGACAATGACACACTGATTTTCGCAGACAATACGTCGCTGTTTGAGATAAACTCCACAACAGGAATAATAAACTTCACGCCGTCGCTTTCCCAAGTAGGCAACTACTCAATAAACATCTCGGTTACTGACGACGAGTTCACTGCTTACGAAATCATAAACTTCACCATAAGAAGAGGGGCATTCTGCGGCGACACCTCATGTGGCGGCACAGAGGACTGCGCAAACTGCCCGGCTGACTGCGGCGCATGCCTCCTGCCAGAGGAGCCTTCTGTTGAGCCAGGCGAGGGCGCGGGAGCCCTTCCAGGCACAAGCGCAGGATTTGGCGGTGTTGGTGCTGGAGCAGGAGCTGCAGCAAGGGCTGGAGGGGCAGGCGGCGGAGTCAGGTGCACAGCATCCTGGCAGTGCAGTGTATGGGGCGAATGCATTGACAGCTTCCAAACCAGGACGTGCAAGGACACAAGGAAATGCGGCACAACAGCCAATAAGCCACAGGAAAAAAGGGAATGCGGCGTAGTGCAGCCTGAAACATGCTTTGATGGGATAAAAAATGGCAATGAAGAGGGAATAGACTGCGGCGGCAGCTGTGAAAAGAAGTGCAAGAGGGAATTATTTGCCGGGCTTCAGATTCCAGAGATAAAATGGCCTGAAATACATATAGGAAGGCGCCTTCCATGGCTTTTGATACTTGCTATCCTTATCATTTCGGGGCTTATGGTTGGAGGCGACCAGGTCTATGTAAAGCATATTAGAAAGGCGCCGTTTGCAGTGCACAAGGAGAAAGCCAGGAAATACCGCAGGATAAGGCGCATGCTATACCAGACAATCTTCAATATCCTTGGGCTGACACTGATTGCGTCAGTCTATTACTACCGCTTAAGCACCTGCCCGAGCTGCCTGATAGAAAACATCTGGATGCCGGGAATTATCGCAGTCATACTGCCAATAGCAATTGCCGCGATGATGAAAAAATTGGAATATTCTGAATACAAGAAGAATGTTGCAGAAAGAAGGCTTAAGATAACCCATGAGCTTCAGGTGAAGCAGCTGGCAAGGCTTGAGACAAAGATGCTGCTGCAGCTGGAAGAGCAGATTTTGGATGATATAAGGAAATACATGGCTGATAATCCAGAGACAGAGCTGGCTGGTTTTGGAGAGATGCTGAATGAGCTGATAAAGCTGCATGCTGACCTGCTGGTTTACAAGCCCTTGGGGCAGGAAGCTGTCAAGGCGATAGAAGAAGCAGCTGCAAATGAAAAGCTGGCAGGGCTTTCAAAGGAGCACTTCAAGATTGCCCAGCTGATTGACGACATGAAGATGCTCCTTGCAAATATCGCGCCGTCAGACGGGCTGCTTAAATCAGAAAGGCACTTTATGGCTGGAGTGGAAGACGTGGCGGCAGATGCATACATCATGAGCATACTGATGAGCGATGAAAATCTTACAAGCCTTTACAACAAGTTAGTTGATGCCTACAATGCAATAAAGAAAGTCCAGGCTGACATAAAGGAGGAGGAAAAGGAGCAGCAGAAGGAAGAGAACGCATTCCTGTCAGCACTGAAGGATTTCTTTGACAAAAAAGAGCTTGCCGAAGCCAACAAGGGCGACCGCAAGTGGGTTAAGATATTCAACCTTCTCGTAGACATAAACGACCACTACGCAAAAAAGCTGGCGGAGTAGGGTGTTCGGCTATGCATGGAAAGGGGGCAGATTTTTTATTCATTTCGCCAATCGTAAGGATTAATTCTATTAAAAACAAAAGCAAAAAGTTTATAAAATAGTTCCTATTATAGGAACTATTATGATAAGCAAGGAAGAAAACGTGCTTGAACTGTTCTTTGAAAGTCCAACAAGAGAATGGCATTTTGAAGAACTGCTGCGAGAGGCAGGAATCGCCAGGAGCAAAGCCGGGGCATGGCTTAAAAAGTTTGTAAAGGAAAAATTGGTCAAAAGGGTGAAAGAAAAAGGAAGGATGCCTTATTATACTGGAAATTACGAATCTCCTCCTTACCAAAACAGGAAAAAAATATTCGCATTAGAAAAGCTCTACCAAAGCGGTCTTCTGAACCACTTAAGCGCGCTGCAAGAGGCTAAGGCAGTAATAATTTTTGGCAGCTTTTCAAGATGGGACTGGCACAAGGGCAGCGACATAGACCTCTTCATCTACGGCCATGAGAAGGGTCTTAAAATAGCAGAATACGAACTAAAGCTTAACAGGGAAATTCAGCCATTTATTTGCCGTGATAAAAAAGAGCTTGAAAAGCTCGGCACAGGGCTTGTCAAAAACATTATAAAAGGTATTCTTATAAAAGGGGATCTGGATTTTATAAAGGTGGGAATAAATGCCTGAATACCTCACAAAGGAGGAAGCTTTCAACAAATGCAAAAGAGAAGGCAAGATTCTAGCTACTGAAAAGGCTGATTTGGAGAGAATAAAAGCAAATCTCAAAATCGCGGAAGAGGATTTTGAAGCGGCAAACTCGCTCAAGAAAAAGGAATTATGGAACAGCGCTTTCAAGCTATACTATGACGTATTACACGAACTCTCAGAATCATTCCTGCAGTTTGAAAGCATAAAAACTGAAAACCACCAGTGCCTTTTTGCCTACATCTGCGAAAAGCACCCGGAACTGGAACTCAGCTGGGACTTCTTTGAAAAAATAAGGACCAAAAGGAACGGAATACACTACTATGGCACACCAATAGACTACAGCGACTTTAAGGAGACAGAACTCCAATTCCGCCTCTATACGGCCAAACTGAAGGAAGAGATCATTAAAAGACTAAACTCCTCAAAACCTTAAAGGTTAATCCCAGAAAGCATACAAAAAGGTTGCTTTCCAAGGCACCACTTCTAGTATTCTGTCGTGCGCCTTCCAGCGCAACTGTAATATCCTTTCTCACTTCTCCTACCTCCATCTTATGACTTTTATCATTTTTATGATAAAAATAACAAAAGTTATAAATAGCCGTGTTCCAATAGAAAGCCCAGATGGGCAAAGGCAGCGAAAAGAGGGTGAACATAGGGCTCAACGAGGCTATTCATACCCAGGCAAAGCTCATAGCAGTCCTCACCAGGGTGAACCTTGAGGATTATCTCAAGAAGGCGATTGAGGATGCTGTAAAAAAGGACAAAAAGCTGCTTGAAGAGGTGGCGAAGAAATGAAAGCCCTCTTCTATGCAGTCATTCTGCTGGCAATGCTGCCAATTGCGCAGGCGGCTGTAACTCTTGTAAGCCCTGATGCTGATTATGTCACGTCATCTTCCTCCACAAGCTTCGTCTTTACCTCAAGCGAAGAGGCAAACTGCACTCTTTCAGTTGGCTCGGCAAATTATGCAGCCAATGCAGGTGCCAATACTCCTGTTACAATCACAAAAACATTCAATGAAGGGGCATACAGCTGGGCTGTCTACTGCACAGCAAACGGCTCCCAGTCTTCCTCAGAGACAAGGCTTATGATTGTTGACCTCACAGCGCCCGACGTGAAGTTATCCACCCCGAATTCATTGTTCAGCACGGGCGCTGTGGAGCTTTCATACCTGCCTGAAGACCTGACGCTTAAGAACTGCAGCCTGCTTCTGAATATTTCCGGCTTTTTAAGCCCTGTGAAGGCAAACCTAAGCCCCCAGTCTTCAAAGAATAACGTATTCAAGATTGACCTGCCTGACAACTCCTTCCTCTGGAATGTGCTATGTTGGGATAATGCAGGGCACACAGGGCAGGCGCTTTTCAGCAGGGTAATAACTGTTGACACAACTCCTCCTTCAGCAACAGTGACAAGTCCCGTATCTATGCTGACAAGCCCGAATGCGCTGCTGGAAGTGAAAACTTCTGAAAAGGCTGAGTGCAGGTATGCGGCAGCAGCAAATTACTCTTCAATGGACCTGTTTGGAATAACAGGAGATATTGTGCACCAGCAGATGCTTGCTGGTTTGGGAGAGGGCTCATATACGTATTATGTGATATGCCAGGACTATACAGGCAACAAGATGGCTGCCCAAGCTGTGAGAATAGATATCCACCTGCCGCCTACGGCGAGAATCACTTTGGGAGACCAAATTGCAAAAGCAGGAATAGCAAATGTCACGCTTACAACTTCAAAGCCCCTGAGTTCAGTGCCGACTCTTTCATACAATGCAGGACTTGGTGAGATTCCTGTCTCGCTGGCAGGCTCTGGAACAGCCTGGAGCGGCAATATCCTTGTGACGCAGGACATAGGACAAAGGGTGGCAGTTTTCTATTTCAAGGGAGTTGACCAATATGGATATGCGGGCACATCAATTACTGCGGGGCAGA
The DNA here is from genome assembly GCA_043807015.1 of Candidatus Woesearchaeota archaeon. GTDB lineage: Archaea > Nanobdellota > Nanobdellia > Woesearchaeales > UBA10216 > JAZDGJ01. The sequence continues at coordinate 9,049 of JAZDGJ010000047.1, forward strand.
GTTTCATAATAGACACAATACCACCCGGAGTGCCATCAGACCTGAAGGTGCAGGCTAACAATTACTCCATAAGGATTGACTGGTATCTTGGAGAGAATGACATTGACCACTTTAATGTTTACCGGGCGAAGGCAACGCCAGTCAGCTACCTTGACCTTTATGCCTCATCCGGGGCGCAAAGCTTTGCTGACACTGCCGTTGATGAGAAAGTTACATACTACTACAGAATAGCTGCCGTGGACAAGGCAGGCAATATAGGGCTTATGTCTTCAGAGATATATGCGACTGCAGAGAGCAAGGAAAGCAGCAACAAGACTTCCCAGCCTGAAGTCAAGCCGCTGCAGCCGCAGTTAATGGTTGAGGCGAATGATGCCCTCAAAACTGTGCAGAGCATTGAGCTCAGCATTGAAATGTCCCAGCAGACTCTCGGCGCGCTAACTGGCGATGCCAAGGAAATTGCATCACAGCTTGTGCTGGTTGAATCAGCTGCATCTGCACTCAGCAGGATTGGCGAGCTGAAAGCCCAGCTTGAAAGCCTGAAGAACCAGTATGCTGACGAGGCAGAATTCCACAAGGTTGTCAGCAGCATAAGGGATGAAGCCACAACACTTGAGCACAGCACTGTTAAAGAAGTAAAAATCATTGAGCACTATGAAAACATAAACATTGTCTCCAAAGACCAGATACTAAAAGCCCTGTTAAAAACAACCGAAAGCATTGAAATCAAGGAAAAGCAAAGGGCTCAATTTGCAGAAACTGACGAGCGCGAGCTTCAGGACCTTCAGATTACCACAAAGCTGAACTCAGTAAAGCTTGTATATGCCGACGGGATTTTCCAGGAAATCTCAGTCATCACCCACTCATTCATATACCTGGGCACAGAGCCGGCACAGGACTCGATAATTGTTGTGTTCATGCCGAAAAGCGTGGCAAACAGCTCAACACAGCTGAATTATTTTGATAATCCGCCGGAAGTCCTTGAGGATGACCCAGTGCTGAAATGGGGCTTCCTCAGCATGGGTCCTGAAGCGCAGCAAATTTCATACTCGCTGAACAAAAAGCTGGGCTCTGACGACATAAACCAGCTTGAAGTGGTGCCTCTCCTTAACATAAACAAGATTGCCACAGCAGAAACGCCAACAGGGTTTGCAATAGCTGACGTTGCAGGCGGAATGAACTTCTGGTTCCTGCTGACAGGAGTGCTTGTTGTCGCAGCCCTGGCAGGATATTACTTCATGACATCGCCAAGGGATAGATCGCAGAGAAAAGAAAGTGTCCCTGACCCCTTGTCGTCAGAAATGCTCACAACACTTGATGCAAAGCTCTCCACAATGCAGTTTGAGATAGATGAGAAAATCTATCCGCTGATAATATCCATCAAGAATTCCACAAAAACAGGCCAGGACCTAAGCTCAGAAGAGACTATAAGGTCCCTTGTTGAAATTGCAAACCACTACCTCACAATCGGGCAGCCGGCAAAGGCGCAATTGCTTTACAGTTCTATCCAGCTGCTCTACCAATCGCTAACAAAAGAACAAAAGGCAATGCTTGGAAGCATATGTATAGATTTGCATATGCGGCTGAAGAAAAACCAGTGAAGCAGGGCAAGTGGTATTATCTGCTGCTTGCGGCTGTAATAATAGCCGCTTTCATAGTGCAAGCCATCTCGCTTTGGGAAAGCAGCGGGGAGAAGGAAGCTGAAGAAATTGTGCATGCTGCTGAAAAACTCATCCTGGCAGCCAACACAAACAAGTCAATATTCCTGCCAGGAGAAGATGCGGGAATTGCGATAGCTGTTTTGGATGAGAAAGGCAACATGGTATGCAACGCAGATGTTACCCTTGCCATAACCAGTCCATCCGGGGATACTACAATCTTTTCAACATCTGACGGCGGCATTAAGGTGTCTCCTGAATGCACAACATATGGCGTAACCGTATTGCCAGACTACTATACGACTTATCGTAGTGGCAGCGACGGAACGTACACCATGAACCTGACTGCCATTACTCCAAATGGCATAAGCAGCATAACGGATAACTTTACGGTGCAGCCTTCAGTTGCCTTTGACGTTGCAAGAAATGCCCCGACAAGAATTTATCCTGTGATTTCGCACAACATGACAATCTCAATCAAGGCTAGCAGGGACTACAAAGGCGCCATAACAGAACAAGTCCCGTCTGATTTTGAAATTTCCAGCCAAAAAGGGCTCAATGTAACATCAGAAGGCATCACAAAAATCCTGACGTGGGAAACTGAGATGAAGGCAGGACGCAGATATACCTTCAGTTATGAGTTCAGGGCGCCTGAGGCAAGCCCTGCACTCTACGAGCTTGGTCCTTTCAGAATCGGAAACTGGTCTGAAGCAAGAAGATGGCAGATAGCAAGCGATATCTTTGCTGCAGGAGAGAATGAAGTCACATTCCTCAGGGCTCAGGGGTGCATGCTGGAAGCCGCAACAACAGCTGCCCAGAGATTTTCATCATTATGCGCAGGCACTTATCCTGGAAACTGCCCAACAGACAGATTGTCATGCAACGATGCAACTTTTGAATCAGCAAGCCCAGGCAACAACAGGTGGGCAGGAGTGAACATTACTTCCTTCAACAGCACAATAACTGACTGCGCATCAGTAACATCTGTCAGGTTGTGCCACAACTGGACTATTAATACAGCCTCAACCTATGGAAACTGCCGCGTAGGCACAGACGTTGCAGGAGACGGGACGTATAATACAACGACAGTTGCCTGCCCGACAACAACATCCAATGCATTGGTGTGCACTGACGTAACATCCTCCGAGGTATCATGGACCTGCCAGCACTTCTTTGGCATAGCTGCTCCTGCAGCCTGGGCTATGATTGAAGCACAAAGAACCCAATCAGGGGCAGGGCACACGATAAGGTTTGATGTGCTTTACTTCAACGTTACATATACTCCTAACGTGCCGCCAAACAACACCATAATTTTTCCGGCAGGCGGCAACTTCTCAGGGAGATTCTTGGTGAATGCGTCAGTCAATAGCTCAACAGGAACAGTAGTGAAGGTCAACCTCACCATTTCCAACAACACAGGCAACGCTACATGGCTTATACCGATGAGCCTTGGCGCAGGCACTGCAACAACAGGCTGGTGGAATGCGACATTTGATTCAACAGCACTGCCGGATGGGTTCTATAACCTCAGCGTAAACGCAACAAACAGCGCAGGACTTACAAACATCAGCCAGAACATAACGATAAGGATAGACAACACAAAGGCAAATGTTACGGCTATTGTGCCTCTAAACAAATCAAACCTCACAGGCAGCATACTCATCAACGCTTCAATAAATGACTCTGGCTCAGCAGTCTTTAATGCGACTTTCAGGCTTATGAACAGGACTTATGCAACGGCATGGCTATTTGCAACGAGAGGCGCAGGCACAATCTCTATTGGCTGGTGGAACACAACATTCAACTCCTTCCAGCTTGCTGACGGCAGATACAACATAACTCTTAATGCAACTGATTTTGCAGGAAACCAGCAGCTGCTCAACATAAGCGAAATCAACATTGACAACGGAGGCCCGATAATTAGGAATGTCTCCATGCTGAACAGCATCTACCTTGTGCCGGGAGATGTTTCATTTGTTGAATGCAACGCAACAGTTGAAGATGACAACGGTCCTGACTACATATACCTGGTAAATGCAACCTTTTACGACTCTGCCAAAAGCTTTAACTCTGCTAATGACAGGAACGACCACTACGAAAATGTCAGCTGCTCAATCATTGCAGGGCAGGCATCAAATAACCAGCAGAACTACACCTGCGGATTCAATGTATATTACTACGCCAATAATGCAACATGGGTTTGCAACGTCACGGCAACATCATCCGTCACATTCAACAGGACAAACAGCTCTGTTAATCTGACTCTCGTGAACGAGCTTTTAGCCATTGCCGTAAATAAAAGCGAGATTGATTACGGAAACATAACAGTTATGGGCACCTCTCTTGAGCATGCTGTTAACGTGAGCAACTTCGGTAATGTGCCTATAAACGTAAGCGTCAAAGGCTTTGGGTGGGATAATGAAACATGTGGCGAAAACTGGGCGATGATGTGCGAGGGAAATAACATCTCAATAGGATACGAAAGGTTCTCCAATGTGTCAGGCATGGAGTGGCAGTATATGACAAACCTGTCAAGCTCATTTAAGCCCGTCAATATCACGCTTTGGCAGAAGCAGGATGATAATAATCCAGGCAACGACACAAACTCGACATACTGGCGTCTCAGAGTGCCCCTTGGCATATTTGGGCTTTGCAATGGCACCATAACTTTTGCGGGGGTGCTTGGATGAAGAAATTACTGCTTTCCGCATTGCTGATCCTTGTGCTTGCAACGAGTTCTCAGGCTTACATCTACGAGCTAAACCACCAGTGCGAAAACAGCTGCCTTCAGGAGACTGGAGTTATCTTTAACCTTACCCTTGACCCTGGGAAATGGAAAGACACAATGGAACTTCAGATGATACAGATTGTTGACGCAAAAAAAGGCACGCTGATCGCGCTATACAATAAAAGCACCTCGGTCTCGTCAAAAAAGAGCTTTTACATCAATGAAACGCTGCCAAAATACGACGGCAATCTGCTCATTAATGTCTCGCCCTGCTTTACAACAAGAGTCCCTCCAGTTGACAGGATGGTTGAGGATGTCTTTATCGCAACTGAGCTGACGTATTGCGAAAAAAACAACCACACAATCCCGCTGCTTGAGTGCTTATACTCGGGAAACTGTGATGAAAACAGTTTATGCATTAACAACACCTGCGCAGAGCTGGAATGCGGTGAATGCCAACACGTCTTTGACCACAGATGCATCAGCTACCAGTGCTGTGGGAATGAAACCTGCAAAACGGCTCAGGAATGCCTGAACAACACCTGCATCGGCATTGGATGCGCAGAAAAAGAATTCGCAGAAAACCACACCTGCATAAAGCTTGCCTGCGCCGCAGGCGAATATGTGGCAAACCATTCCTGCATTAAAGTCCAGGCTGCTGCGGGCAGAACTGCCAGCAGCACTGTGGACAAAGAAATTGCCCAAGCCAAGACTGCAGCTTTCTCGCAAAAATGGCTTGCCCGGATTGTGGAATTTCCGAAACGCATCAATTCTGCCGTCGTATACAGGGTGCTTGAGGTGTTTGCTTTTGGGGTAATTGTGTTCCTGATTCTCAGGCTTTTGGAAGCAAAAACAAAAATCTTTATAAAACTGACAAACAGAGGGCAAAAATGAGCTTCATGCAAAAAATATATTTGATGGTGGTCTGCATCTTCATCTCAATAGCCACAGCACAGAGTGGGCTTGCGGCGTCAATAGGTGCATCGCCTGCAAGCATTAGTTTTGGAAACGTCCTGAGGAACGGCTATGCAGAGTCCCAGTTGTTTGTCAGCACAGGGGCTTCTGAAATAGTCTACGGGCACTTTGAGGTAAATGGCGAAGTTGAAGGCTGGATAAGCTTCAGACCCAACACCACAAATTTTAATGTCACGATGAACCAGCCAAGGATGGTCACTGTGATTGTAACCCCGCCATCTGATGTCCCTATTGGCTCTTACTCGGGCTCGCTCACAATATCAGGCGACACCCTGGGAGATATCTCAGGCAGGGCTGGCAGCGTAATAAGGACATCAATCATCCTCCCTATAACAGTCTCTCTGACAGGGAGGCAGCAGCGCGGCTGCACTGCCGGCGCCTTTGATTTTGAGGATGTGGAAGAGGGCTCTCCGCTTGTAATGTGGTCAACCGTCAGGAACACGGGCAATATCAGAATATCTCCGCTGATAAAGCTGTCCATCTGGGACAACCTCAAGGAAAAAGTTGTCATGACAACAGAGCTTCGCGCCAAGGAAGTCCTGCCAACAGTGACTGGGCGCTCATTTGTGACAATTGAGCACAGCCTTCCGATAGGGCAGTATTGGGTTGAGGCGTCAATGCCTGAATGCAACTTTGAAACCCTGCTCACATTCAGCGTTATCCAGAAAGGAGGAATATCGGATAAGGGCGAGCTTACAGAGCTTAAGACACCAAGCACAGCACTTGTTGGAGAAACTGTGCCAATAACGGCGCTTTTTTACAACAAAGGCGCAACTCTAGTCACCGCCCAGTTCAAGGGCGCTATTAAAAAAGGCGGCAGGACAATAGGGCTTGTAAATTCAGACGCTGTTGAGGTCTCTGCAGGGCAGGTTGAAAGGCTTCTCGCTTACTTCACTCCAAATGAACAGGGCGAATACACTGTGACAGGAAGGGCGCTATACAACAACAAATACACCTATGAGAAAAGCGCAAAATTCAAGGTGATTGGCGAAAAAGCAGCTTACACTCCGCTGCCCCTCCTGATTTATCTCATCTTTGTTGCAGCAGCAGTATTCTTCATAAGGAAGATAAGGCAACGAAAGCGTCAGAAATGATAGCTTAACCTTTCTTTTATTTTTGCAATTTTGTTGTAGACCTTTCCCTTTTCCCTGCTTGTGAGGTTTGCGTAGAATTTCCTGATTTTCTCATATTCCTGCCTTGCCTTTACAATCATGCCGCGCTCAATGAAGTCATCGGCCCTTCTCAGGCAGGCTTCAACTTCCTTCATGCTGTGGTGCGTTATCTGGGAGCTCACTTCATGATGCTTCATGTGGGCATGCCTGAGCTTTTCATCAACCTGCCGGAGCTCATGCTCTTTGACGCGCAAGACATCTGTCAGCTTTGTAGCCCTCAAATACGCGCTTTCAAACTGGTGGTGCATGTCCTCAAGCGCCTTCTTTGAGTGGGAAATTTCAACCCTCAAATGCGCCTCTTCTTTATGCAGGCGCTCAAGCAGGGCCTGCTCCTTTTCCACATGCTTTTCTGCAACAGCTTTTTCCTTTTCCAGCTCGTCGCACTCCCTTTCAAGCTGCTTTTTGAGCAGCAGAAGGTCGCTGTTTAACCTTTCAAGCTTTTTCATCTCCTGCTCTTTGGTTTTCAGGCGCTCTTCCTTTCCCTTGAGCTCAGACAGCTTTTTTTCATACTCCTGCCTGAGAATCACAACCTTTTCCTCATGGAGCTTAAGGGTTTCCTCCCTCTCCTTCAGCATTCCATCAAGAACATTAAGCGCATCCTTCTCAATTTTCATTTTCTGCTTGAGCTGCTCCTCCTTGCGGCTGAGCTTCCCAAGATTTTTGTTATGCTGGCTCTTAGAAGCGGTTAAATCCCTCTTTTTACCAAATATTACCCCCATCGCTATGCTGGCTGGCTTTACAATATAAAAACATTTGTTATACCGAAAGAATAAAGACAAGATGGTATCCTTGGTGGTAATTCCTCTCAAGCCGGCTCGGTGCTGTTGGCACTCATTTTTTCTCCCCACAACTTAGTTATGGGGAGGAAAAAATGACCTTGGCGTGGCCAAGGCGAGCCGGCTGGGATAACTACTCTGGTACAGTAACCGCACCAAAAACTTTAAATAAAGGGAAAAGGGTGGTTAGCCCATGCGTGGGTTGAAACTTGCTGCGGTATTGCTAGCTATACTGATGACGTTTGTTGTTTTTGCGCCATTATCGCTGGCTGCAGAGCCCAACACAATAGTAAGTAACTCCGCAGACTGGAAAGACGTCTACTCAGTTATGCTCTTTGCAAGCCTAACCCAAAGGCAGGCAACATTTCTCGTAAGCGACAGGCACGCATTATTGCTGCCGGAATACCTTACTCCTGACACCCATATCTGGGTTATAAGCTCTCCAAATAATGAATTCACAATCGGCTATGACAGCTATCTCAGGACAAGGGGATTCACAACAGAGGGGTTTGAATATGATAATGTAAACCTTGAGCTGGCAAAGCAGACGGATATGAAAAATTTCATAATTGTGGACGATTCCTACGGCTATAATTCAGTGGCTGTGGCACCTTATGCCGTTGTTTCAAAGTCCTATGTCCTCTTTGCGGATTCCACAAACATAGACCAGATAGACTCATTCCTCACAGACAGAAATCCAGACAAAGTGCTAATCTACGGGCACGTGGACAGGACTGTAAAAGATGCCCTGGCAAAATACAGCCCTGAAATAATCAACAAGGACGGCGACAGGTTTGCAAACAATGTTGAGATACTGAAGAAATACCAGGATATTGCCCATGCAAAGCAGGTCATCCTTACAAACGGCGAGTTCATAGAGCAGGAAATAATGTCTGGAAAGGAGCCTGTTATTTTCATTGGGCGCACAAATGTGCCCGATGTAACAAGGGAATACATCCAGGGAAGCGACATCAGCGTCGGGGTGCTTATTGGAAACGAGCTTGTCAGCACAGCGACATTTGTCAGAAGGGAGCTCGGCATAAGCGTCTTCGTCAAGTTTGCAAGGAGCGCAAGGAACCCTGCTGGCTCAATATCTCAGGTAGAGGCCCTTGACATGTTTTATCTTCCAACATATTCCGTTGAAATTGTGATTGACAGCGTAAGCTACAACAAAGCTACAAGGCAGCTGGAAATTGTTTTCAGAAACACAAAAGATGTTGCAGCATACTTCAAGGGCACATACACCATAACAAATGCCGATGGGACAAGGCAGACAGTGGGAGATGCGGAGCCAATTTTCATAGAGCCAAACTCCTACAAGACAGTTACGTATGTGGTGGACGGATTTACTGAAAACTCTGTGATTGACGCTTACGTCATATACGGCGAGTCAAAGAATTCCCTTGAAAACGTAATCCAGGAGCAGTTCTGCATGGCTTGCAGCAAGAAATTCTCAATGATTGACGTGATTGACAACTGCCAGCTCAACCTCACATCCGTTTCATACAACCTGCCCAGAAAGCTGTTCTATGCCGAGATAGAAAACATCGGCCCAGTTGGCTGCTATCTTGATATAGAGCTGGTCGACGTAATGGTTGCCGCAGAGCGCGTCACATACCACCTGACTGATGTAGCATATGTTGACGCAGGGCAGTCAAAAGAGCTGAGGATAAAAGGCGCATTGGAGCAAGACGACATACAGGACAACCAGTTTGTGAACGCCAAGGTCTACTACGGGCAGAGGCAGAACGGGCTTGTGAAAATCCTTGAGGGAAGGTTCCCGCTTCTGATTATAACCCAGGCATTCAGCGCGATGACAATAATTTCCTATGCGCTTCTGGCAGTGATAATAATCATACTGGCGCTGCTCCTATGGCTGTTTTTTGCCAAGAGGAGAAGAAAGCGCAAATCCTACGATAACCAATAATTTTTCTCCAGATATAGCTAGGTGCTTACTTAACTACACTAATTAATTAACCGCTTAACCAGATTCTGAAATGGCGTTTTTTCCGCCCAGTAAACCCATTTTCCCTCTATTAAACTAATTTAGTAATTGCTTAACTATAGAAGTATTTGATTCATTGTGGTTAATCGAGTATAGAAATGCTTATATACTAGTTATGCTAGGAACTGATATAGGATTTTGTATACTCACATATCAAAGAAAGTTAAAAGGCAACTGAAGAAAAATGGAGCTTGCACCGATGTTCATGGAGCAGAGATGGAACATATTGCAGCATCTTTCACGGCAGAGCCTATCTCCATTGCAGCTTGCCGGCGTGACAAACACAACAATTGCAAACATCAGCCAGCAGCTCAGGCTTCTGGAAGCTGCAGACCTTGTCAAAAAAACAAAAATCCCAAACCGCGACAAAGGACAGCCGAGAACCCTGTTCTCGTTGACAGATGATTATGCTTACATAGTTTCATTGATGGACAACTTTGCGCAGAAAAAGCTCGTGAAGCTCAATGCAGGGCAGAAGAGCCTGCTGAAAATACTCTCCATTGAAGACTCTGACCAGCGCAGCAAGGCTGAGGAGCTTTACTTCAAGCTGCGCGAATTCAACGGCAAGATTGAGGCAACAGCCCTTGACCTCTCAGCAGGCAGCGTAATGTTTGCAGTCTGCTCTGACAAGGAAATGAAAAAAAGGCTTGATTCAATGGACGGGCTTAAAACAGTTACAGAGCAAAGGCTCAGGGAGCTATTCAAATCCGGCAGCATACTGCCGCTTGACGATCCTCGCCAATTATTCAAAATTGTAACCGGTGAAGGAAAAGCAATTAGGACGTAAGGGAAACAGCCCAGGAACACACCCGAACCACCTCGTAAGCTGTGCCCTTTCATCCTAATTTAGCGCTCAAAAGAAAGCGTAAGAGAAAACGACCTAGAGGTGAAAGGTAAAATGAAAGCGAAAATGTTTGTTATAGCAGTTTTTATTATGGTGCTTATTGGGGCAATTATTGCACTTGCTGCGCCGAATGCGCCAACACAGGCGGATATAGTAAGCTCTGGCCGGCGCAATTACACCGCAGGCGTAGGCGGAGTATCCATAGGTGCACAGGCAGGAAATGTCACCCAGCTGAACATACAAGACAACAGGACAACAACCCACTGGCAGGGCTACTACGGAACTGTATCAGGCGAAATAACACTTGACAATGGAAAGAATGACACGCTTTACAACTGGGTTTTTGCAAACCCAAAGGGCGAGATTTATGCTGCAAACGCCTCTGTGGTTACCTGGGCTAACATCACCTGCGTCAATTTGACTGGAAACGGCAGCCTGGCGGATTCTCCATCAAGGAGCAAGCTGAACAACACCATACTTGAGAGCGTTTTCAACATATCAGATGCTGACTCGGACGGCATAAATGAAACATTTACTGCTGAATTTACCGGCTCACTTGTGATTGGCTCAACGACATTAACCACTACAGACTACTGTCCGATGGCTTACATGTTTGTCAGCAACATGTCGCAGTCAAGCACATTCAAGGAAGTGCTTCTCTCAGACAATCTCAGCTCAATATGGACAGGCATACTGGAGAGTGACCAGCCGGGCTTTGACGGCACAAATATGGACTTCCAGATGATAGTGCCTGAAAACATGGCCGAAGGAACATCGAACTATTTCTTCTTCGTCGAGCTGTCATAAGCAGGCTGTTTTTATTTTTTTTTATTTTTACTACTGACTTTCCCATTTAGGAAGTAATACATTGCATCTATCCTGCGCATAGGCACGCACTAAAATCCGTTAGTTTTATATACTTCTAAACTTCTGAACGTTTTGTGCATGTAAATATGGAAAATGGGGTTAGCCGTAGAACGTTTTCTACTCTTCGCAGTGTCATCATGCTCGCGCTCTCCAAAGGCGCAAAAACCATAAACCAAATTTCAACAGAAACAGGAATAAACTGGCGAACTGTTGAGCTTCATCTGACATACCTTGTTGGAAAGGGGCTTGCAAAAGAAATTTTCAACTCGTCATACGTGAGGATATTCACCCTGACAGAGGAGGGCAAGAAGGACATAGTTGACAGGTTTTCACCGCTTTCAGTGAACATACAAGACAATAAGATAGGCGCAAAAATAGCAAAAGAGGAAGTAATAACGATATGAAAATACTGATGTTCGGGTGGGAATTCCCGCCCTTGAGCAACGGCGGATTGGGCACAGCCTGCTACGGGCTGACTAAGGCACTCAGCGGAATGGGCGTGGAGATAACGCTTGTGCTGCCTAAGGCAGGAGATGGCGCGCCTGATTTTGTCAAAATTATCCCGACTAACATGTCATCTGTCAAAATCACAAAAGTCAACTCCCTGCTGAAGGGCTATATGACTTCAGACGAATACGATCGCCAGCTTAAGCACTTCAAGGAGAAGGGCATTGCGCACATGTATGGCAATGACCTTTTTGAGGAAATAGAGCGCTACTCAAAGAAGGCTGCAATGATTGCAAAGGCAGAGCCGCATGACGTGATTTATGCGCACGACTGGATGACTTTCAAGGCAGCGATGGCTGCGAAAAGCGTTTCGCACAAGCCGATGATTGTCCAGATACACTCAACAGAATTTGACAGGACTGGAGGGCATGGCGCAAATTCATATGTCTATGACGTTGAAAGGCAGGGAATGAAGCAGGCTGATGCAGTTATTGCAGTAAGCCACTTCACAAAGAAAAAAATCCTCCAGCATTATGACGTGCCTGCAGAAAAAATCCATGTTGTGCACAACGCAGTTGAGCCTACGGACATCCACTTCAGCTGCCGCAAGCAGAAGAAGAAAGTGGTGCTTTTCCTCGGCAGGATAACCCTTCAGAAAGGCCCTGAATACTTCATCCATGCTGCAAAGAAAGTTCTTGAGCACTGCCCTGACACAACATTTGTCATGGCAGGCACAGGGGACATGGAGCGAAGAATGATTGAGCTCGCTGCCCAGATGGGCATCTCAGACAAGATGCTTTTTGCCGGATTCCTCAAAGATGAGAAAGTCCATGAAGCTTACAGGATGGCTGACCTCTACGTGATGCCTTCTGTGTCAGAGCCATTCGGCATAACTGCGCTGGAGGCAATGATGAACCACACTCCGATTGTAATTTCAAAGCAGTCCGGAGTCAGCGAAATAATAAGCCACTGCCTCAAGGTTGATTTCTGGGACATCAACAGGATGGCGGACATGATGATTGGAGTGCTAAAGCATCCAGAGCTTCACGAAACGCTTGAGGAAAATGGCACCTCAGAAGTGTCAAAAGTGAGATGGGAAAACTCTGCGAGGAGATGCCTTGAGGTGTGCTCCAGGATAGGTGTCAGGCATGGTTAGTGTGTGCTTCTATTTCCAGGTGCACCAGCCATACAGGCTGAACCCCTACAGCGTATTTGACGTCGGCAAGCACAGCCGGTACTTTAACGAGGGCAAAAACAGCTCCATACTGAGCAGGGTGGCAAGAAAGTGCTATCTGCCGACAAACACAATAATGCTTGACCTGCTTGACAGGCATCCGGAATTCAAGATAAGCTACTCTTTTTCAGGAGTTGCGCTTCAGCAGTTCGAGGAATATGTGCCGGAAGTGATTGACTCATTCAAGGAGCTTGTGAAAACAGGAAAAGTTGAAATCCTTGACGAGACATACAGCCATTCGCTTGCGTTCTTTTACTCAAGGAATGAATTTGCAGAGCAGGTAAGGCTGCACAGGCAGAAGATAAGAAAACTATTTAAGCAGACCCCAAATGTTTTCAGGAACACCGAGCTCATATACAGCAACGAGCTGGGGAAAGAGGTGGAGAGGTTGGGCTATGCGGGAGTGCTTGCAGAGGGAGCTGACTACATTCTCGGCTGGAGAAGCCCCAACTTCGTCTACAGCCCGGTAAACAGCAAAATCTCGCTGCTCCTGAAGAATTACAAGCTTTCAGACGACATCGCTTTCAGGTTTTCAAACAGGGAATGGAAGGAATGGCCCCTTACCGCAGAAAAATTTGCATCATGGGTCAACGCAATCAACGGCAACGGCAACTGTGTAAACCTTTTCATGGACTATGAGACATTTGGCGAGCACCAGTGGCCGGAGACAGGCATATTCAACTTCATGAAAAAACTGCCAGAGGAAATACTGAAGCACCCTGACAACAACTTCATGACCCCAAGCGAACTGATAAGGGCATACAAGCCTCTGGCGGAAATTGACATGCCCAACGCAGTGTCATGGGCTGATATTGAAAGGGACATGAGCGCCTGGACAGGAAACCAGATGCAAAGGTCTGCCTTAAAGCAGCTTTACGAGCTTGAATATGCAGTCAAGGCAAACGGAAGCAAGAAGCTGCTTGAGGACTGGAGGAGGCTGCAAAGCTCAGACATATTTTACTACATGTGCACAAAGTGGTTCAGCGACGGCGACGTTCACAAGTATTTCAATCCGCATGACAGCCCCTACGAGGCATTCATAGCATTCATGAACATACTCAACGACCTTAAGCAGAGAAGCGCGCTGAAAGTCATAGCTTAGCGTTCAACAAATTCGCAGAAAAAGAGGTGACATAATGGGGAAGAAGAATAGCAGGGATGTTTCTAAGCCCAGGGTAGAAATAACAATAAGGAAGCAGGTGCTGGGCGAAGCTCCTCAGGAATCAAGGTTTGTGGTCTCTGACGGGAGGATACTGAAAGATTTGAAAGAACTTGCTGACGCGCTGCACGACATGAGCAATGACGTGTTCAGGCACCACGTAAACGAGTTCAGGAATGACTTCAGCTCCTGGGTCAGGGATGTTTTTGGCGACCAAGAACTCGCGGAGGAGCTCTCAAAGGCTGGCTCGCAGGCTGAGGCTGAAATAAACATCCTCAGGAATATTGTAAAAAAACTTAGCAGGTGATAAAATGAAAAAAGTAAATTACCTCGGCGACGTAGCTGCCGACAAGGTGTTCTGGGTAAACAACGGCGGGATACTGAAGAACCTGGAGGAGATGTCTGTCGCGCTCAAGGAAATAAACCCTGAGCAGTTTGCCTACCACGTAAACAAAGAAAAAAATGACTTCAGCTCATGGGTGAGGGATGTCATTTGCGACAAAACGCTTGCAGTTGCGCTTATGAAGGCAAAGACAAAGGCAGCTGCGCTAAAAGCTGTGAAGGCGAGAATTGCAAAACTGAGGAAATAGCATGGACCTTAGGCAGGATGCCGGAGAGAAGGCATTTGTCCTTGTAAACGGAGAAAAAGCCCACAATGTTGAGGAATTAGGCGAGAAGCTTCTCAATATAGGCGAGCAGGGCTACAGCAGCCATGCAAACAGCCGGAAGAATGACTTCAGCAATTGGGTGAGGGATGTCTATGAGGACAAAAAGCTGGCAGATAATCTGGCAAAAGCAAAAAATCCTGCACATGCAGCAGCTGTAATAAAGAAGAGGCTTGCGGAGACAGCCCCAAGAATCACGACAGAAGTTCTCAAGGCGCCAAAAAGCAGCCACGCCACTGTGCAAAAAGTGGCAAAACCCAAAGTAATGGAAATAAAAATCCGCAGGGAAAAGCCGAAAACCCTAAAGCTGAAAAAAAAGTCTAAAAAAATAAAACTGAGAGGCAGCGCAAAAAGCAAAGGAGGGAATTTTTTCATGAACCTATTGAAGAAAAAATCCATAAAGCACAAAGCAATTGTGCCAGATGCCCACAAGTTCCTGACAGCATACATGTCAATGCAGAGGCCAACTGTCTCGCACCTCTACTTCTCAAAAGGCATATCAGACTTCATGCTTGGGATGACAATAGGAATTGTAATCGGCATAATATTAGCCCACATTCTTATATGAGTCATACGTGATGTGATAACTAAGTATCTACTGCTTAGTCAGAAAATTTTAGTCATAATGGCACCCTTTATATACTTCCGTATACTAGTATTGAAGTATTATATTTTGGAAGCTATAGTTTGATTCCCAGAAATGCTTAAATAGCTGCTTAATCATTAAGCTTAGAATTATTAAAAACTCAGTTTTGTTGGCACAAAACTGTGTTTTTGAATCGAAATTTTGGCAATAAAAGTTTCCTGGACAGAAACTTTAACTTGGCATCGTTGATTACTTATTGGCATAAGCAAGCAATCACTTGTTCTAATGAGGCTATAGGCATAACTAGCTTATAAACTTTGTTGTTTTGCAAAGGTTATGTCATGGCAGATAGAATAAAAAACACACGCAAAGAAAACTCAAGAGGGGTGGAACCATGGAATTTATCGTGCAAGACGCCTTGAAAGCAGAGGCAGATATGAAATCAGTACCAGGACAGGCTAACATCAAGGTCATCGGTGTTGGCGGAGCAGGCAACAATATGGTATCCTGGCTGCATAAGAAGGCAATACAGGGTGCTGAAATAATCGCCTGCAATACCGACCAAGTACACCTTAGCATCTCTGAGGCAGACAAGAAGTTCCTGCTCGGCAGAGACTTAACAAGAGGGCTTGGCGCAGGAGGCTTTCCAGAAAAGGGAGCTGAGGCAGCCAAGGAAACCTTAACAGAGATTAAGGATGAGTTAAAATCAGCGGACATGGTATTTGTCTGTGCTGGAATGGGCGGCGGCACAGGAACAGGCGCTGCGCCAGTAGTAGCCAAAGTTGCAAAGGAGGCTGGAGCCATAGTAATAGGCACTGTCACCATGCCATTCAAGATAGAAAGGGCAAGGATTGACAAAGCCGAGTTTGGCTTGCAGCAGCTCAGGACAGTTTCTGACACTGTAATAGTAATAGACAACAACAGGCTTGTCCAGATAGCGGGAAACCTGCCTATACAGCAGGCATTCGCTGTTGCCAACGAGCTTGTGGCCACTATGATAAAGGGCATAGTTGAGACAATAGCAGTTCCATCCCTCGTAAATCTCGACTACGCTGACGTCAAGGCCATAATGACAAACGGCGGTGTAGCAGCAATAGGCGTAGGCGCTTCAGACACAAACAACCGCGTCGAGGAAGCTGTGCAGGGCGCAATGAGCAACCCGCTGCTGGACATCAGCTACAAGGGAGCCACCGGAGCGCTAATCCACGTGTCAGGAGGTCCAGACATGACCCTTGACGAGATAAACAGGATTGGCGAGCTTGTGACCGAGAGCCTGGACGAGGACGCAAATGTCATCTGGGGAGCAAGAGTTTCCGACAATATGAAGGGAAAGCTCACCGTGATGACCATCATCACAGGCGTCAAGAGCCCATGGATACTTGGAAAGAATGACTCCAGGTCCACAGAGGCATCAGTCCAGAGGAGGCACAGGGTGGATGACGAGCTCGGCATCGAGATCGTCTCATAATCACCTTTGGGTGAGAGTTCTTGCCTTCATTTTACCACCCCCAACAACCGTACAGTGAAGGCAAAGACGACGTAACTTGTCTTCATTGCCGCGAGGCAATGAAGATTTTTTTTATTTCTTCTCGGTTTTAATATTTGATTTCGCTCTATAATATTATAGAAAGAATAAAAGAGGTGGTTCGCATGGGCATTGAAGCTACGGTTCTCGAAATTCAAGGAAAAGTTCTAAAACTCGAAATAGTCGACGGAAAAACAGCTATTACAGTGGAAACTGCTGATAGAAGCATACAGCGCGTACTTGCGGATCCAATGGGCTGGAGACAACGGGAAGCATTGGTAGGCAAAGACATCATTTATTCCTGTAACCCTGAAGGACGTGTCACTTATTTCGTGCTGCCAAAGGTGACTATGCCTTATCGCGTAATCCGCACAGGCGAATTGGTTGAAGCACTTGCGTAAGTACTTTGGCTTCTTTTTTATTTCTATATCCTCTTCCTAGAAATTAGGAAACCTCATCTACGAGCTCTTGGGTTCTTTCACAGGCGCAGTCTTGTAGGTGGACATCATAATTCGTCCCTGCGCTTAAGTATCTCCCGACTTGCTGATATTAAACTCTTTTCAAATTCCTTGATCATGTTATCAGTAAAGTTCTCTAGTTCCCAGCTAGTGTCACCAGTAACCAGGTGGGATATAGGGCGATTACTTCCTAAGTAAATATCTGTTAGCTTTTGAGATCCAGAAAGCGCATACCCTGCCAGTTGCTTTGCCAGCAGGTCTAGATTTAGATCATCTGTTTGGGCGGCGTACCTCACGTCTGGGCCATCGATATATAATACGCGCAATGACTTTTCCAGACGGGGATGCTCATCGCTAATAGGCAAATTACTAAGAATTACAGGATAGTAAAGTTTGGGAGCTGTTTGATTCATATTTGTTGTTATTTTCTTGGGTCCTTTCCCAAGTGTAGTCTCGTAAGGTGGACCTGGTAATTTGCGCCTGCGCTTAAGTATCTCCTGACTTGCCGATATTAAACTCTCTCCTAATTCCCTGATCCGTCCTTCATTCAACCTTTCTACTAGCCCTATACGGTCACCACTAACCACGTGGGTTATAGGGCAAGTTCTTCCCCAGTAAACTGTTAGCTTTGGAGATTCAGGAAGCGCATACTCTGCCAGTTGCTTTGCCAGCGGGGATAGATCAGGTTTTTGGACACCGTCCATTACATTTGAGCCATCGATATGGCCAACGTCCATTACATTTGAGCCATCGACACATAATACGTGCAATTCCTTTCCCAGGGAACGCTCTTCCTTAATAGACCGATACCTAATAGTTACAGGATGGTAAAGTTTGGGAGCTATTTGATCCATATTTGTTGTCATTTGCCAGTAGTATATAAATGTTTTGATTTAGAGTTTCCTTCTAGAAATCTTGTCAAAGAATGCGTTAACGTTCTTTAAGTCCCTCGCCAGCATCTCGTCAGTATTGGGAGCTTTTAGGGGCATTGCCTGGGAGAAGTCAATGAACACCGGCTTCTCGTTATAATTGAGTATATTGAAGCCAGACAGGTCTCCGTGTGCAAAGCCGGCTTTTTTGTACTTTCCAATCATCTCAAGGGTTTCCTTGCGGAACTTTTCAACGTCCTCTGGCGGCAAATCCTTGACTTTTGGAGAGGGGCCTTCGTCGCCAATCATCTCCATCACCAGTATGTTCTTCATGAATGTGATTGGCACAGGCACTCTAATGCCTGCTTCCCTTGCCGCAAGAAGGTTTCTATACTCGCGCTGGCACCAGGCGAATATGACATCCCGCCTTTTTCCCTTCAAGTAAGCAAACCTCGGGTCTGGCTTTATATAGGAATACATCTTGCCGAAATCGCAGGTTTCCAAGCGGTAAATCTTTATGATTATGCGCTCTTTTCCCCTTTGGGCTAAGAATATGTTTGCTTCCTTTCCTATGGAAATCGGGCTTAATGTCTCATTGTCAAAATAGCCCTTTCCTGCAAGAACAAACAGGTTCCTATAGGTGAAATTATCAAATACGTCACCATGGGTCTTGAACTTCTCCCGCATCTTGTTGGGCATAAGGCTGGTTTGCTTATTGTTATTTATAAACCTTAGTAAAGTATTTATACTACTGCCGCCTTCCCCTGTTTTAGCTGTGCAAATGGGTCCTTCCATTAGCTGCTGATTGTATCAGCAAGCGATGAGTGGAAGACACTCTTGCTCAGGACAGCCCGCTACAGAGTTACCCTAGCGAGGGCGAACAACTAATCACTGCTCAATCAATGAACATGGGAGTTAGCAGCGGGCAACAAACTTATAATTAAAGAATAGGACAAGCATCATCACATTCATCATTCAGCAAATGTATATTGAGAGTGAATAAGGCAAAGCTTGTTCTATTTCAAGGTTGTAGGGGAGAATCATGCTCACAATATCACGCATTGGAAAGCACGTCTTCTACAGCCAGGTCTAAACCCGGAGGAATTAAAATGGGAAAGATAAGTCCAGTATCAGCTAAATACATTGTTCATGCCAACATCCAGATTGACGGCGTAGTGGACAAGCCTGACGTAATAGGTGCTATATTCGGGCAGACAGAGGGCTTGCTTGGAGCAGAGTTAGAGCTCAGGGAGCTTCAGAGGTCAGGAAGAATCGGCAGGATTGAAGTGAATACTGACACCAAGGGGGGCAAAACCTCGGGTGTAATAACCGTACCTTCTTCCCTTGACAAGGCAGAAACAGCAATTGTGGCAGCCGCTTTGGAGATAATCCAGCGGATCGGTCCATGCAATGCCAACATTAAGGTAGAAAAGATTGAAGATGTTCGTGTTTCTAAGAGGCAGTTTGTCATTACAAGAGCTAAGGAGCTCTTAAAGAACCTGATGGACAGCGTCATGCCTGACTCGCAGGAACTGGCAGATGAAGTTACATATTCTGTCAGGGTGATGGAAATCCAGCAGTATGGCAAGGACAGGCTTCCTTCAGGTCCAGGAATTGATGAAAGCGACGAATTAATTGTGGTAGAAGGCAGGGCAGATGTCCTGAACATGTTGAAGCACGGCTTCAAGAACGTCGTTGGAATGGCGGGAACATCTGTTCCAGAAACCATAATTGAGCTGAGCAAGAAGAAGATAATAACCGCATTTGTCGACGGCGACAGGGGAGGAGACCTGATTATAAAGGAGCTTCTTGCAGTTGCTGACATAGACTATGTCACAAAAGCTCCTGATGGAAAGGAAGTTGAGGAGCTTGCAAAGAAGGAAATCCACAAAGCACTCAGGGCAAGGGTTGCAACAGAGCAGGTGAAGATGGACCTTCCTGCAAGGGAAGATTCTGAAAAGCCCAGATACCCGCATCCTGCTCCCCCGCAGCAGAGACCAATGCCATTGCAGCAGCCTCAGAGAAGGCCTCCATATCCTGCAGAAAGAATAGACAGGCAGGAAAGGGTTGAACGGGCTCCGGCAATAACTGACCATGAAAAAGAGGTCTTCAGCGGCATGTCAGAAGACCTTATTGGCACTCGCGGCGCGTATCTGCTTGATGACAAGCTCAGCATACTCGGCAAAGTGCCCGTAAGCGAGCTGATGGCTACATTGAAAAATGTGACTAATGTCTACGCAGTAGTCTTTGACGGCTCAATAGACAAGGACCTCGTTATGGTCGCTGAAAAAGCGAATATCAAGCACCTTGTGGCAATGGACTCGAAAGTGAAACCGCAGGAAACAAGGATTGTGCTATCAACAATAAATGAGCTTTAGCTGAAGCTAATCACTTCAGCTTTGCTCAGAATTTTCTTTATATAATCCTGCTTATATTCTTCCTGTCTTACTTTTGTCAGCTCATCAGTGAGATTTTTCTCCATCTGGTCAAAAGTGATGTTGGTGTTATTATAGCGCTCATTATACAGCTTCAGGACGTCATTATATTTTATTATAAACTGCAACGGAAGCTGGGCTTCAACAAGCTTTTTGACAGTAAGCTCTGCATTTAAAACAGACATAAAATATCCGAGAGTTAGGTTTTTCTGAGCCAGCATTCTCTCAAATTGTGCCCTCGTTAGGTTTCTTCCCGCAATAAATCTGCTAAATTCCTGCTCTGTTTCGTTGCCCTTCACAATAACACCCTGCTTAGCCGCCTCACTTGCCAGCACAGAACGCGTAATCAGGACATTAAGGGCATCCTGCCTTGAAATGCCTGTGCCTATAAGCGCCATACGGCTAATTTCATTTGTAACATCATCTGAATAAATAGCCTGCCCTCCGGCTATGGCAACGATTTCCCTTGAAGTAGGCTGCGGCTGCTCGCTAGTCCCATGGTTAAGGATGAAAAAAGCCGCAACTGCCACAAGAATTATTCCTCCAACAAACCACTTCCATTCCATACCTTGCTGGCGTTATAGGTTGGTTATAAATCTTATGGAGTTGCCAGCAAAGTCTGGCTCCCTTAGGTCGGCATAAAGCCGACCGGTTACGACATCGTTTGGTCCGTGGGGCTTTATGCCCCACTTGAGCGCGTAGACAGAGCGCCTGTCAAAACCTTTAAATAGCTTCTTAGCAAGAAAATAAATATGGGAAAAAAGAGGGCAAGTTCTCAGATAGACTGGATAATAAGCCTCGCCATTTTCCTGCTCTACCTTGCCTGGTTTTTTGTCTACGTAAGGAACCTTGTACAGCCATCGCAGAGCATTGACACGCTTCTTTCAGACATGAGGGATGCATTTGTCAGGAACTCCACCTGGAGCGTCAGCTTAATGCCGCTGTTTGTCAGGACCAATATGAGCGGAACAGAGCCGATAATTACTGACTTCAACCTCGGCTGGAAAAACTTTTCCTTTAGTGATAATGCCTATTTTGAATTAAGGAGTAACAAGCTCTTCTTCATCAAGAACCTGATTTCCGGAGTTAACACCTATTACCTTGCGCAGTCTGATGACTCGTATTCACTCCCTGAAACAAGCTTTGAGTTGGATGCATCTGCAGATATTGCTACAATGAACTCTGAAGCATTCACCGCAGAGATTGAGAACTCGCTAATCTCAAAAATAGGCTACGACGGGAGCACAGGGCTTACAAGCCTTCAGATAAGCCTGAATAGTGAGCCTGTAGACCCGTTGTCCGCAGTTAAGAAAACAAATATTACCTCAATGCTGGCTGAATACAGGTTTGAAACCCAGTCTTTTAACCAGTCAGCTTTTATCATTTCAGGCTTTCCGCGGGTAATCAGCTATGTGTGGCTTAGCAACGCCCAAAACAATGTCACCATAAGCATGACGCTGGCAAATTACACCCACTATTATGTCGCAGAAGATGACGCAGGAGGCATTGCTTATAATTCTTCAATATGCCGGACAAGAGAAACAAGGTATATGGACTTTTACAACGCATACAACGGAGTTACGATAATAACATCTGACATTGCAAAAATCAGGAACTGCCAAGATGAAGACGGGCTGCAGGTGACGCTGGAGATTCCTGCTAAGAACGAAACAAGGTATGACCTCATATTCCACGAGGGAGGCTACAATTCAACGATTAAATACATTTCAAATTATGCCGCTGAATTTGGAATGGCGCAAAACCTGACAGGCATATCCTTGGATGCAGTCGGGAGAATAAACTCCACAGACTATGGAGTGCTGAAAACGCAGTGGCAGTATCCTGAAAAAAGGGACTTTAACTTCATCCTTTCAAACAGCACAGACGCAACAATCTACGATTATTCGCCTGTGAGCCCTGGAAATGAAAACGTCTTTGCAATGCAGGAAAAGCTGTATGCACTGGACAAGAACGGAAACAGGGAGCTCTACAAGCTGAGGCTGCTGGGATGGTAGGCAAGAAAGCATACATGAAAACCGCAGAAGCTGTAATAGCAATAGCCATAACTTTCACCATGCTGATGGCCTTCATGAGCCAGAAGAGCACCACCCAGGCAGGCAAATTGCCTGAGAACTTTCTTGACACACTTAAGGATGACCAGGACTTCCGAAGCTGCGTGCAGTCAAAGGACTCTGTCTGCATAAACCAGAGCCTTGACAGGATTATCCCGGACAGCTACAGCTTCACCTTCAACATCTCAGAGGACCCGAACGCAATTGTCTCAGAAGACCTGCCTGAAAAAAGAGTGTATGCGAATGCCGTGCTCCTGTCAGGCAACACAACTGACAGCACAATAAGAATAATGAGAGTGTTCTACTGGACGAAGTGAAGGTAGAGTTCAGGCAGCTTTTTTCTTCATGCGCCAGTTAACCAAGAATAAAATTCCAATAAGAAATGATGGCACTGCGATTATAAGGGAAAAAGCGACAGTGATATACCATGGATCAACAATTGCAGTACCGGCTTCTCTTATAAGGTTCAGTATAATGAATGAGATGCCTGCCAAAATAAAAACAATGCCGCCCACAATTTCATGCTTCCATGATATTATAATTACTGCAAGCAGGATTAATGCAGGAATGTTATGCATGAATAATCCGAGGGCTATCCCTCCAGCGCTCCCCCCGGCCTCAAAGACATCCAGCGAAAACAAAGCCAGGAAAGCGACAAATATTATTCCCAGTATCCTTGGCGTCCAATATACGAAACTATTGATTTTTTTCTCCACGTCAGGATAAGCAGGCATACACCCATATAAATGTTATTACGCCCCGCTCCCTCAAAAGCAACATTTATAAACCAAAACTCCTAAAAAACAGGTATGCGCATAACCATTGACACCAAGGAAGACAAGCCTGAAGATATCAAAAAGGCAATTGAGCTCCTTAATCAAGTTCTTGGAACAGAGGCAAAGGTTGCAGCCGCGCCTGAAGGCATCTTTGACATATTCGGAAACAACCCCTCGCCAGCGCAGCCAGCACAGCCCTCGCAGCCATCCCAGCAGGCTGACATCTTCCAAGCGCCACAGCCTGAGCTTCAGAAAGAGGACTTTAACGTTGGCAACTACATAGAAACACCGCCATCAGAAGAGGAAGAGAAGGCAAAGAAAGAGATAAAGCCCTATTTCTGACTGATTGACCAGCGGTTCTTGATGAATTCAAAAATACGGATTGTTATGACGACTGAAAACCCCTCTGCCAGGGTCATTGAAAAAGGCAGGCCGAGAATTTTTAAAAAATAAAATCCGGGATAGGAATAATACCCCCGGGTGAAGGAAACAATGTCAAAGTAAAACCCAAGAAGGCAGCCTGCCAAAAAGTAAAAGAAATACTTCCTCTTGTTTTCAGCAGTAAGTTGAATAGCCAAGTATGATGTTAAAAGCAAGACAAAAAGCCCATACCAAAGATATTGCTCATCCATTTGTTGTCCCCAGCTTGTTTCCTATGAAATAGCAGAATGAAAGATAAGGCGCATAAAGAAGCCATGTGTAGAGGGATATGAACAGAACCTTTGGTGAGGAATGATACTGCCAGAATCCAAGATAAGTAGTCACATTCTCAAAAATAAATGCGAGCACTAGACCAAGGGCGCTCAATAGCAGGTAATCCTTCCTATGATTTTTATCCTTCCAAAAAAGGAGAAGGAACAGAAGCATGTTGAAGATAAAAAACAAATAATGTGGTATTGCCATTAACTTTATATACCCCGAAACGCCTTTAAATATCTTATGTTTAAAATAGCAAGGGAAGATTTGGAAAAATTCAGGAGCAGCGGGAAAAAAATCCTAATCCTGAAAAAAGTTAAGGAGAACCCTGCAAGAATCTGGTACAAATACAAAAATCCCCTCCTGCAAGCCTTTAATTATTCAATCGTGCTGTTTGCCAAGCCTCTTCCACCCTGTGAGTTCAAAAATCACCTTTACAGGCTGATTGGAGTGAAAATAGGGAAAAAAGTCTCAATCGCGCCAGACTGCATCCTTGATACAATCTTCCCTGAATTAATAAGAATAGACGACGACGTAATTATTGGCTGGGGAACGAAGCTATATACCCATGAATTTACCCAGAACACTGTAAGAATAGGAACAATCCATTTCCATAACAATAGCCTAGTTGGGGAATGGTCAATACTCCGCCCCGGAATTGAAATCGGCGAAAACTCCCTTATTGCAGCCGCATCCTTTGTAAACAAGGATGTCCCGAAAAATTTGGTTGAGGGAGGAGTCCCTATCCACATCTTAATGCACGGAAACAGGAAGTGACGGCTATCTGAGCAAAGCTTTAATAGCACTTCAAAGCTACTCTTCGCTATGGAGAAATACAGGTTCCTTGAGCACACTGCAGATGCCAAGTTCCAGGCTTATGGCGAGACTCTGGAAGAAGCCTTCACCAATGCAGCTTCAGCCATGTTCTCCATAATGACTGACACAAGCAAGGTTGCGAAGAAAACTAAAAAAGCAATAGCAGTTGACGGCGACGACTTAAAATCGCTTCTTGTAAAGTTTCTCAGCGAATTTCTGTTCCTGCTGGACGCTGAGAATTTCCTGCTGAACAGCGTAGGCGATGTTAAAATAACCAAAACCAGCGGCAACTACAAACTAAAGGCAGTAGCTTACGGCGACGACGCAGCAAACTACGAGACAAAGGGCGACATTAAGGCTGTCACGTACAGTGACATAAAGGTTGAGGAAAAGCCTCCAATGGTCCAAGTCGTTGTGGACATATAATTTTTATAGGAATCGCAGAAAGTGATTGTTATGGATGTAAAGAAAATCAATGACTACACCTGGGAAATTGCAAAGCAGGCTGGCATGAAAGTTCCTGCAAGAATTTATGCTACTGAGAAGCTTCTTGAGAAGATAAAGCTTGACAGGACTTTGCAGCAGGCAATGAATGTTGCGCATTTGAAGGGAATCCTCAAGTATTCTTATGTTATGCCTGATGCCCACGAGGGTTATGGTTTTCCAATCGGAGGCGTCGCGGCATTTGACGTAAATGAAGGCATAATATCTCCAGGAGGGATTGGCTATGACATAAATTGTGGAGTTCGCTTATTGAGAACAGATTTCAAGGCAGAGCAAATCACTTCTGCAAAACACAATCTCATCCAAGAGATGTTCAACAGTGTGCCATCTGGAGTTGGAAAAGGCAGCATTACAAAGCTTTCCAAGGAAGAGCTGCAGGAATTGCTTGTCAAAGGCTCCCAATGGGCGCTTGAAAGAGGCTATGGCACAAAAGACGACCTTGAAACTACAGAAGAAGGCGGCAGGATGAAAGAATCAGACCCGTCCGTGGTTTCTGAAAGGTCGCTAGCAAGGGGCAAGCCCCAGATCGGCACTTTGGGCGCAGGCAATCATTTTCTTGAAATCCAAAAGGTGGATGCAATCTACGACGAGAAAACAGCAAGGCTTTTCGGAATAACAGAGCCCGGGCAGGTAACTGTCATGATACACTGCGGCAGCCGCGGCTTTGGGCATCAGGTTGCAACTGACTTTATTGAGGAGATGGAAAAGAAATACGGCTACAAGGACTTGCCGGACAGGGAGCTTGTAAACTCGCCAATACAATCAGAGCTTGGGCAGAAATACTTCAAAGCAATGGCTTGCGGGGTAAACTATGCTTTCGCCAACAGGCAGATGATTGTGCACTGGGTCAGGGAATCCTTCAAAAAAATTATGGGCACTGATGATGGCATGAAGCAGGTCTATGATGTCTGCCACAACATTGCAAAAATCGAGAGGCATAATGTTGATGGCGAGCAGAGGACAGTCTGCGTGCACAGAAAAGGCGCAACAAGGGCTTTTGGTCCTGGCAAGGAAGGAAATCCTGAAAGATACATGCAGACAGGGCACCCGGTTATTATACCTGGCAGCATGGGAACTGCAAGTTATGTTCTTACAGGCACAAAACAGGCAGAGGAATTAAGCTTTTCAAGCACTGCGCACGGCGCAGGAAGGACAATGAGCCGCGCAGCCGCAATCCACCAATTCAGGGGAGAGGGCATTGCCCGCGAGCTGTTAAGCCGCGGCATAGAAGTAAAGTCCGCAAGCTGGCTTTCATTGGCAGAGGAAGCGCCATCTGCATACAAAGACATAGATGAAGTAATTAAAGCCTCAGAAGGCGCAGAAATCGCAAAGCCAGTCATAAGATTAGTACCCCTTGGCGTTGTAAAGGGCTGAGTAACATTTTTAAGCTGCCGCAGACCTCCTTCTTTTATGGCTGAGGACGGTCTTGAGGCTTTCCTTCGAAAGCTTGCGGAAAAGGAAGGAATAGTTCTGGAGGAACAAGAAGCCGCAAGTTCGCATGTTTACATAAGGCTTATGATTGCGAGAGGATTTGATAACCAATACATATCGCATTGCTTTCTGATGGGAAAAGGCGTAACTACAGACAGTTTGGAAGGTGAGTTGCTTAGAGGCCAATGGACAATCCGAGCCAGAAGCCTGACGGAATTCGCTGGATACTATAGTGTGACACTGGAAAACAATGGCATAAGATACCACAGAGATCCTTCTGAGAGCCTTCAAGTGACCAACGGTTACGCGAAGGTGAGCTTCAAGCTACTGAATCACGATGATGACAAAGAGGGAAAACTGATGCTTAGCAATCTGCAGGAACTGCACAAATATATTCATGAAAATGCCGGAGAAATATTTGGCGCCTAAATCTCAATAATCTTCCCTTCCCTGCTTACATTAATCACTTTCGTCTTGCCAAGCATTTCCTCAATGCCTGCTCCCTCATGGAGATGGCTGCAGATAAGCAGGTCTGGCTGAAGCTTCCTAACTGCTTTAGTAACGCCACTGCTGCCGCGGACAAAATCAGAGAACCTTTCCATAATTGTTTCTGCAGGATGGACATGGGTTACCATAATTCTTTTTTCAGCTTCTTTTATTTCCTCATGGGCTTTCATAAGTGTGTTGAAAATTTCCTCCTCTGACAGCTGGAACACCCCGCAGTTTGCCCCGCCGCAGCCAAAGAAGCCAATATTATCCGTCTTGTAAGGGTAGCTGTGGAGATTTACTGCGCCGTATTTTTTTGCAAGAAAATCCACTGTTGCGATGGTCTCATGATTTCCCGGAAGAATCAGCACCTTCCTGTTTTTCTTTACAAAAGGACCTACCAGGTAGTCTGTTGATATCTCTCCCATGGTTAAATCGCCGCATAATACAACCAGGTCAACATTTTCCTCCTCAGCCTGCTTTGCAAGCCTCTTTACAAGGCTGGAGTCATTATGCATGCAGCCGGCAGCAAGTATTTTCATGAGCTTCAGAAGTCTTGGGAGCTTTAAAAGCTTATCGCTCAACAACCTCTACTTTTTCGTCGTAGAGCTTTACAACTGTGGAAGGCCTGCCCTTCTTTTCTTTTTCATAAATTGTGAAGCTTATTTTCGGCTTTATGCGCTCGTCAAGGTCATCTAGTGAGGTCATATAGGCTTCTCCTGCGACATTTGCGCTGGTGCTGACCACAGGAATGCCCAGCTCCTTTACGAAAGCGTTGAACCAATGGTTTGGAATCCTTATCCCAAGGGTGTCTCCACCAAGGTTTACCTCTTTTGCCACAGTTTTTTTGTTTTTCAGCCTAAGAATCAGCGTGTAAGGACCAGGCAATTTCTCAATCCAGCTTATTGCTTTTTCTGAAAACTCGCAGTTGTCATATATCCACTTCTTTGAAGGAACAATAACAGAAAACGGATTGTCTTTCCGCTGCTTTGCCTCGCGGACTTTTTTCACCGCGGCAGCGTTAGTTGCATCGCAGCCGATGCCGTAGATTGTGTCCGTAGGGTGGATGAATATTACACCAGCCTCTATCTTTGAGATGAATTCTGACTTGCGCTGCATGAACTCATCCTTCGTTACAATCTCCATAAGCCGGCGTCTCTCTGCCCCTTATTTATATTTTGCGATTCTTTGAAACATGGCGATTCACCTTGTAAATATCTCGCAAAGTTTCTCTTGGACCTGCTTGATTTTTGTTTCTTTGAGTTTTCCTGCTCGGTAGTTGACTATTGAAATATCTGCAGTAAAGAGCCTGCTCGGCCTGATGAAGCTGTCCATTTTTAATTTTCCCTGACGAAAATCATTTTCGCTTAGAAGTATCGCATCTTGGTCATCCCTCTGTTGGCTTGTTATTTGGCAGAGTATTAAGTCATTGCCCTTCAGAGTCGCTGCAACCAAACTTGGTCTGTTCTTGGATGAGCTTAAGTCTGAGAAAGGGAAAGGGATTACAACAATGTCGCCTTTCACAAATCTTTCCACGCCTCTTCGTCCTCTTTTGAATTCCAATCCTTGGCAAGAACCTTTTCACTTGCCAGTGCAGTAAACAGCTTCTCGCTTATCTGTTTCATCGGTCTTAATTCAATCCTGTCTTGATATACTATGATGCCTATTTTTGAGCCGTTTTTTAGTCCTGCCTTCACCCTTGCTGCCTGCGGAATGCAAATCTGCCCTTTTTCCGTTATTGTTGCTGTCTTTATTTCCATAATCTCCTTTTGCATCTTCTTACCTCCTGCTTCTTATAAGTAAGATAAGTAAGAAGTATTTATATTTTACTAATAAAAACTCATCCTTCCCCGTCTCGGCTGGAAAAAGAATTCCTCAAAGTGATTCTCGCTTTTCCCCTGGCTTTTCCACTTTATCGCGTCCTGCTGGCAGATGCTTATCATGCTCCCCCTCCAACTCCCGCAGTATTGAGGCTGAGGCGCTTGACTTGTTCGTAAAAGAGCTTGCTTATGGTTTCATTGGTCAGGTCCATTTTCATCACCATACTCTTGAATGCCTGATTCCTTTAAATAGCCCGCTCAGCTGGTTGTCCAGTGGCTAGTGCTAACCTGTCCGAGGTGTTCGTGGCGCCCTGAGCTATGCTCAGGTTGATGTTTCCCGCTGCCAGCAAAGTCTGGCTCCCTTAGGTCGGCATAAAGCCGACCAGTTACGACGTTGTAGGTTCGCGGGACTTTATGTCCCGCTTAAGCGCGTAGACAGAGCGCCTGTCACGGGAAAGCAACAAGTCCCTTGGACCGCCACGAACAAGGTTAAGTAGCTCTGAGATGGCACGCTAGTGCCGTAACTTATTTAAACCGCCCTTATTTTGCCCTTGCCAATGAAACTCAGCATAATAATGCCTGCTTATAATGAAGAGAAGGATATTCTGAAAATCATAAAGAAAGTGCAGGCTGTAAAGCTGCCGATGCAGAAGGAGATTATCATAGTTGATGATGGCAGCAGGGACAAGACAAGAGAGATTCTTTCTGGAGTAAAGGGCAAAGAGATAAGGGTAATCCTGCATGAAAAGAACAAGGGCAAGGGCGCGGCGATAAGGACCGGCTTGTCAAAGGCAACCGGCGACATAATCCTGATACAGGATGCTGATGACGAATATGACCCAAACGAATACCCCAAGCTTATAGAGCCCTTGCTCAATAGCGCAATGGTTGTATACGGCTCAAGATTCTACGGAAGGCACATACCCAGGTATAGGTTCTACTACCTTGGCAACAAAGTCCTTACAGCAGCCACAAACCTCCTGTACGGCGGAAACATAAGCGACATGGAAACCTGCTACAAAGTGTTCAAAAGGGAAGCGATAAAAGGCATGGTGCTCAGGGCAAGAAGGTTTGACTTTGAGCCTGAAATAACTGCCAAGTTCCTCAAGAGGGGTTACAAGATTGTTGAGGTGCCAATAAGCTACAAGAGCCGCTCGTTCCAAGAAGGCAAGAAGATAAAGTGGACTGACGGCATAATAGCGCTTTGGTATCTTATAAAATACAGGTTTGTTGACTGACTATTTTCTGCAGGTTCCCCTGCATGGACCGATGCCGTTGCAGGTGCAGCCGACTCCGTATTGCTTCTTAGAATCATTTTGGTACATGCTTCCGCAGCACCCATAGCCGCAGCCTGAATTGTATGTCATAACCGCAGAAAATCCTGCCTGAATAAATAGTTTTTTATTTTGCTGCTATATCTCAGCGGTCATGAAGCGTGTTAAAATCATTGTCTCAGGCAGGGTTCAGGGCGTGTTCTACAGGAACTTTGCCAAGCTGGAGGCAGAGAAACTGGGAATATCAGGCTTTGCAAGGAACTTGCGAGACGGCACTGTTGAGATAATAGCAGAGGGCGGCGAAAAAGCCCTTGAGCAGCTGAAAAAGCAGCTCTGGAAAGGCCCAACAATGTCCTTTGTGAAAAACGTCATAACTTCAGAAACAGACAACACAGAAGAATTTGAAGGGTTTGATATAAGGTAAAAAAAATTATGCCGCTGCTCCAGTTGAGCCCGCGGCTGTGCTATACGCCAGTTTTTCAAGACTTTGGCCATTGCCCGCCAATATGGGCAGCCTCTGCTTAATATCTTTCATAATCCTGCCGAGATAATCTGCCCTTAATGCGGATGCCAGTGCAACTCCTGGCTGTGTCCGAACCAAGTCCTTTGCATCCCTAACAAGCAGTTCTTGTTCGGTTTCTATGGCTTGAAACAGTGTTCCCAGTGTGTCCGCTAGATTATCGCTGTCAGGAATGCCGCTTGTTCCAGCTTCCACAGCAAGGCGGTAAAGCTCATTTTTCGTAAAAGTTCCATCTTTTAGCCCCTCAGGCAAAATTGTATAACCCTTTGTGGCAGTGCCAAATGAACCTCTCTCTTCTGTTGTTACCCATCTTCCACCGCCAACACCCATACGCGTTGCGTCTTCGTAGCCAATCCTGTACCTTTCATTTGGATCTTTTCTAATGCCCATTCTGGCAAGAGTTTCTAAATCCAAATCTTCTGCTGTCGATACCATTTTATCATCCCTCCATTAGATTATTATACGCCTGCTACTACAAGCTGCCTTTCAGGCTTTCCTGCAGCAATTTCATTGTTAACCCTAGTTTCAAGACCGACGAAGCCTCGAATTTTAAAAGGAATTTTGACTAAATCGCCAGTGCCGCTCTCCGTTGCCACTGCATAGAATTCTATTGGCTCAGGCAGGACCATGGCCGGTCCAGAATATCCAATTGGCGCTATATAGTGGTTGTCCGCATATTTCCTCGGATGCATGAAGGTGCCACCCCTTCCAATAATGACATAACCCTCATCTGTATCCGGACTTGTGAAACCCAAGACAAAACCCGGCGCATTCTTTTTGGCGTCCCTTTTCCGCTTTGCAGTAAGTCTTCCAAAATATTTTTCAGCAAGCTCAGCAAGCTTTTTTGAGGAATCTATTACGAACTCCCAACTGTGAAAATCAACAGCGTGGTTAGTTACTTTCTCTCCGTAACGCGGCACTCCTAAATCGGTGACGTGTTCTATAACGGAGTTCTCAAGCCCCCCCACATCGTAAATCTGGGAAATAGGCTTCTTCTTTAGATTCTTGGCTCCCATTTTTACGAGGGAATGCCTTAAGCCACCTGGTTCACACCACCCAGGATTACTCGTTTCAGGTTTATCCATTTTGCATCAAAAACAACCATTAGAAGCCCAACTATTTAAATCTTTCTATTTTTTACCACTTATTAGTAGTTACTTTCTTGTAGAAGGTCCTTGTAGTAAAGGTTTCCCAGCCTAATACGCTCCTGCAAAGGCTGATTTTCAGTCATATAATCCGGCGCCGTTGCAAGCCCAACCGCAACTTTTACAGCCCAGCGGGTATTTTTAATTTGAGAATTTCCCGCATACCCTCCCCTCTCATCAATCTCTTTTTGAACGAGAAAATTTATCGTCTCTGTTATTTTATCCTCTGGTATTCCAAAATATAGGCTGGCACCTTTTGCAAGGTCATCAATGGTTTCAGGCATAGAAATCGGGAAATGCTTTGCAATATAACTATCTTTTGCAGGCAGAAGTCAAAACTCCGTCAGCTTCTTCTCGCCTTCAAAGCTGATTATTGTTGTTGCGCCTTCTGAGCCGCCGGCAATCTTCTTAGTGCTTATGAATTTGTCCTCCTCTAATTTGGCAATTCTTCGCTGGAATGTCTTATATGCTGTTTTGCCGCCCTTGTCCTGGAATATCCTGTATATCTCTCCAATCCTCTTGCCAGAGTTCTCCTTTATGACATCAAGAATCATCTTTGACTCGTCTTCCAAGGTGGCTTTGTCTTTTACAGAGAATTCGTCAAGCTTTGAGACAGCCTTTTCCACGTCAGCCATCGCTATCTTCTTAGAAGAGCGCTCCTCAGCAGCATTGCCTGCCTCTTTCATCAGATAAAGCCCTGAGCGTATGTCCTGCATCTCTGATGTCTTGCGGGCAATTGCCTCAAAGGCGTCATCTTCCCACACGCCAGAAACAAAGGCAATCTCCCTCCTCTGCAGGAGTATTCCCTTTGCTTCTGTGTAATTGTATGGCTTGAACTCAAGCACTTCTGCAGTTAATCTTGATTTAATCCTTGGGTCAAGCTCTGCAATCCACTCTTTCTTGTTTGAGATGAGTATTATTGACTTCTTGTAAATCTCCTCAAGAAGATTATAGACAAAGTCAAGCTCCTCCATCTTGTCAATCTCGTCAAACACAAAAACAGCCGCCTGCTCATTGAGCATTTTCTTGACGATGTCAAAAAGCTCGTCAGTCCTTTTGTTTTGGGTGAACTTGTAGCCCAAAACAGCGGAAATCTCAAGCAGAATCTTGAAGCTGGTGTTCTTGTGCCAGCAGTTTACATAAATCGGCACTATTTCGTCTGTTTCATCCTTAAGCTCGTCAAGAAGATGCCTGCACGCAACAGTCTTGCCAACGCCGGAAGGTCCATAAACTACAACGTTCATGCCCTCCCTGCCCTGGAACAAAGGCCTCATGGCAGTGGCTATCTGTCGCA
Source organism: Candidatus Woesearchaeota archaeon (assembly GCA_043807015.1). Classification (GTDB taxonomy): domain Archaea; phylum Nanobdellota; class Nanobdellia; order Woesearchaeales; family UBA10216; genus JAZDGJ01. The sequence continues at coordinate 42,283 of JAZDGJ010000047.1, forward strand.
TCTCCTTCTCGCGGTAGGGCACTATCTTCGGCTGGTGGTCATAATTCAACGCCTCAGCATCCTTGAAAAGGCTCTCTCCACCAGACAGCATATCCCTGAAAAACGCCATACTGCCAAGGCTTCCCTCGAGATTTAAATAGTTTATGGCTAGAATGCGCTTCAGACTTCAACAAGGTTTCTTATCTCACCAGCTACAAGCACATATTTTTCCTTTTTAAGAAGCCCGATAGTCTTGTAAACAATCCTTTTGCTCACAGTAAACAGCCGATAAGGTTTTATCTTGCTGTCAAACTCAAGAAAACCCTTTTCCATATCCTTGTTGGTTACGCTTATGATATGCGGCACCTCAGCAGGATTGCTTGTTATAAGGCAGCAGACAACATCATCGCTGGCTTTATTGAACCTGTTGTTTGAGACCACCAGCGCAGGCCTTTTCTTTGCGCTGCTTAAATCTGTATAGGGAAAAGGAAGAAGCACTATGCTCCTTTGTTCAATACTTGTTCCATCTTTCATCATACTCATTGTTCCACTCCTTTTTCAGGCTTTCCTGGGAGGCAAGCATTGTCTCTGTGCTTTCAGCGTTGATTTCTAAGCGCTTTAGCATTTCATTTACCTTAGTCAGGATTATCCTGCCTTTTTCTGACATCAGCAAGAGCTTTTCTCCCTTCTTGAGATTCATCTCTTTTCTCACAGACTTAGGTATGCTAATCTGGCCCTTCTCGCTCAACGTTATTGTTCTTATTTCTGTCATTTTACTTATTTTACAAGTAAAATGAACTAATATTTAAGCTTTGCTCTAAAACGGCAGAAGATTAGTTACTGTTAAGAAATAAGTTAAATCTTCTTCTTCCCAACTGCAGTCAAGCAAATTCCATTTTATCAGAAAGCATAAATATAAGTGTAAATAAAACACCTCTGTGAAAGCTAACGCTTCTCAGATAAAGGTTGCAGTTGACGCTGTTGTATTCAGCGTTGTCAATGAAAGCCTTAAGGTGCTTCTGATACGGCGCAAGAAGGCTCCTTTCAAAGGAATGTATGCGCTTCCCGGCGGGTTTGTCGAGCCACATGAAAACCTTGAAGAGGCTGTCAAAAGGGAGCTGGCAGAGGAAACCAATGTAAAGAATGTCTTCCTGCAGCAGCTTGGCGCCTATGGCGAACTGGAGAGAGATCCAAGGGGAAGGATTGTCAGCATTGCATTCCTTGCTTTCATAAGCCCTGAGCAAAAATTAGGCTCGACCAAAGATGCTGCCGGCGCAGAATGGCATTCAGCAGATGACCTGGATGACCTTGCGTTTGACCACAGGAAGATTATAGAAGACTCCCTCAGGCAGATCAGGTATGAGATACAGACAACGAACATAGCATTCCAGATTCTCCCGACTGAATTCACACTCAGCGAGCTCCAGCACCTTTACGAGCTCGTCCTTAAAATGCCCCTTGACAAGAGGAATTTCAGGAGGCGCATAAAAGAATTGGATATCCTCAAGAAAATCAGCGGCGCAAAGATGGAAGGCGCGCACAGGCCTGCGCAGCTCTACAGCTTCAGAGAGAGGGAGTACAAGCCGCTGAAGGACAGGATACACATCTTCACTTAGAATCTGGTTTCTGCGTTTTTCAACCGTTTTTTGCACAAAATTTATATACTTAATAGTGTATACCATACACTAAGCTCGCATAGTTGAAAATTATGCGGGCTTTTTTAAGCAGGTAGTAAGTGTATAAAATACAATAAGTAGGTGAGGATTGATGGCGGCACCAACTGAAGGGGAAAAGCTTGCAGACAAGGTGGAACGGCTGACCAACGAACTGGATGCAATGCAAAGGCAGATGGCTGCCTGCAGGCATGAGTTTGGCGAGCCTAAAGCTACCACCAAGGACGTATTTGATACCGTATTACTCAGATACGAAGGGCATGGCTCTGACCCAGAGCCCGTATATGAATACATCAGAAAAAAAGAGCATGGCTGGACGAGGGTTTGCGATATTTGCGGATACCGGCAATATACTACGGAATCAAAACCAATAGTTACTGGATTCGAACCAGATTTCAAATAATTTTTTAAAAAGTAGTAAGTGTATAAGTGACAATAATGGTGATGCAAAATGAAAGCTGCTGCTGAAATGGAAAAGAAAACGATGCTTACTGACCTATACCAGCTTACGATGAACGCAGCTTACTTTGACAACAACAAGGACGAAACAGCAACTTTTGACCTTTTCATCAGGAAATTGCCTCTGGACTGGGGTTATTTCATAGCAAACGGCGTTGAGGATGCCGTTGATTATGCGACAAACATCGGCTTCACCGAGGAAGACTTGGATTACTTGAGCAGAGAGGGGCTTTTCAAGCAGGAATTTCTGGAACAGCTTCGCGGCTTCAGATTTGAGGGCGATATCTATGCTGTGAAAGAAGGCACTCCCATATTTCCAAATGAGCCTGTTCTCAGAGTCACTGCAAAAAGAACCCAGGCGCAGTTCCTAGAGACAGCGCTTCTCAACATCATCAACTTCCAGACAATGATTGCCACAAAGGCAAACAGGGTTGTAAATGCTGCCCAGGGAGCCAAAGTAGTGGACTTCGGGCTTAGGAGGGCGCAGGGAGAGGATGCTGCAATGACTGGAGCAAGGGCAGCCTACATTGGCGGAGCTGTGGCTACAAGCAATGTTAAGGCAGGCATGGAATACGGCATCCCCATCTCAGGAACCCATGCGCACAGCTTTGTGATGAGCTTCCCAACAGAGCTTGAGGCGTTCAGGGCTTATGTCAAGACGTTCCCAAAGAATGGCACGTTGTTGATTGACACTTATGATACCTTGCAGGGAGCAAGAAACGCAGCCATAATTGCCAAAGAACTTGAGGCAAACGGCGGAAGGCTTGGCGCTGTGAGGCTTGACTCTGGCGACCTTGCAGATCTTTCGATAAGAGTCAGGAAAATTCTGGATGAGCAGGGACTGCAGTATGTCAAGATAATGGCAAGCAACGACCTCAACGAATACAAGATTGAAGAACTCATAAAACAGGGCGCAAAAATAGACGGTTACGGCGTCGGCACAGAGATGATTACTGCAAAGCCTGTGGCTGCAATTCCAGGTGTCTACAAGCTTGTGGCAGATGCTGGCGGTGCCAAGATAAAGCTCTCCGAGGGCAAGCAAACACTCCCCGGCTTGAAGCAGGTTTACAGGCTCACTGGGCTTGATGGAAAATTTGCTGGCGATACAATAGCAATTGAAGGGGAACAAGCAGAAGGAACTCCATTGCTTGAACTGGTTATTAGAAACGGCGCGCGAGTAAATGCTAGAAGACCACTTGCAGCAATACGCCAGTATGCGCTTGACAATGTTGCAAAGCTCCCAGACTGCCTCAAAGATGTGAGGGTGAAGCAGCAATACAATGTTGCTGAATCCACGGGATTAAAGCACCTTGTCGAGCAGCTTACAATGAAATATTCGGCAGCGCTTGTTTAACGCTAATATTAGTGTATAAAAAACACGATGTGGAGGCGATGAAAATGATGGAAAAAGTGGAGGAAATCGTCGGAAGGGTCAGGGGAGAAGGAACTGACTACACTGTAATGATAGTTTACGGCGGGCCTGAAATGGCTTACTTTGACGAGGAGATGAGGTGAGCAAAATGGCAACTGCAATATTCTGGAACGTTGACACGCAGTTTGACTTCATGAGGAAAGAGGGCAAGCTCTATGTGCCTGATGCAGAGAAGATTGAGCCAATGCTTGCGAGGATTACCAGGCTGGCAAAGGAATACGGCATCAAGGTTGTGAGCACCGCAGATAGTCATGACAAAAGTTCCCATGAGCTTGCAGAAAATCCAGACTTCATCACTACATTTCCTGAGCACTGCATATACGGCACTCCGGGAGCAGAGTATGTTCCTGCAACAAAGCCTGAGAATGCCTATGTGCTTGACTGGCGCAACAAAACGCTGAATGAGCGCCTTGTTTTGGCAAAAAGAAACATTGTGCTGACAAAGGACGACTTTGACGTATTCAACAAGCAGCATGGCTCACCGCATGTGGAGCAAGTGCTTGAGCTGCTGAAACCAAAAAAGGCTGTGGTCTATGGAGTTGCAACAAATGTCTGCGTAGACTATGCAGTGGAAGGCTTGCTGAACAGAGGCATAGAAGTGTATGTTTTGGGTGATGCCATAAAGGGCTTGCCTGGCATACCCGACCCTGTGGAGAAATGGCAGCACCGAGATGCAAGAATAATTGGCACGGATAACTTGGAGACAATGCTAAGGTGAGAAAATGGCCCTTGAAAGAATACTGTTGCCTGAAATGGACCCTGAAAAAGTGGCTGGCGAGATAGGAGAGTTCATTGTGGCAGCCTGCAGCGAAGTTGGCGCAACAGGAGTTGTCATAGGGCTCTCAGGCGGTGTTGATTCAACCACAACTGCAGCCTTGGCAGCGGACGCATTCCGAAAGCAAGCTGCAGGGCTTGAGGTTGTTGGCTACATCCTTCCGACCAAACTTAACGCGCAAGCAGACACATTAGATGGAATAAGTGTCGCCAAGAATTTGGGCATCAGGTATGAAGTCCTGGACCTCGAGCCAATAGTTGAGGCTCACAAATGCACAAATCCTGAGGCATTCAGGTCCAACTACGAAAAGGGAAACATGATTTCCAGGATAAGGGCAAACATCCTCTCAACAAAGGCAGCAACAGAGAGGAAAATTGTAATGGGCACTGGAAACAAAGACGAGGATTTTGGCGTGGGCTATTACACGTTATTCGGCGATGGCGCTGTGCACATGAGCCCGATAGGCAATCTTCCGAAAAGGCTCGTGAGGCAGATGGCAAGGCATTATGGCTTTAATGGCATTGCAGGCAAGGAGCCGTCAGCAGGCTTGGAGCCGGGGCAGACAGACTTCAAAGATTTGGGGTATAGCTTTGACTCTGTTGAAATAGTGCTTGAGGGCTTAAGGCAGGGTTTCACAAGTGAACAGTTGTACATTCATCCACAGGTGAGAAAGTGCATAGAGCATGAATTGGGGCAGAAATTCAACAGCGTTGATGCTGCAGTCAATGACATCATCAGAAGGCACTATGAAATAGCAATCCCGAAAATGAAAATAATCCATCCCGAGGCAGCAAAAGTTACGCTGATTTACAGGTGAGAAAAATGACAACGCACAGCAGCGGATTCAACAATCCCATACCGGCAACTGACGCCATAATAGAATATGAAGGCGGCATAGTCCTAATAACCAGAAAAAACCCGCCGTACGGACTTGCAATACCAGGCGGCTTTGCAGAGGGAGGGCTCACATTGGAGGAAAATGTGAGGAAAGAAGCCTTGGAAGAAACAGGACTGACTTATATTGTAAAAAAACACATACCTTTTGCAATTTCTGATAAACCCAAGAGAGACCCCCGCGCGCACATTATAAGCATAGCATATGTCGGCAGGGGCTATGGCGAGCTTGTTGCCGGAGACGATGCTGCTGCAGCGAGAGTCTATTCTTTTGACGAGGTAATGCACCTGGCAAAGGGCGGTGAAATTGACGGAATGAGGCTGGCATTTGACCATGCTGCAATACTTGGAAAATACCTTGCTGAAAGGCCAAAGCTCGGAATTGACAAGCCGCTTGGAAAAGCAGGAGTTATTGGGAGATTCAGGCCGCCCCATCTTGGCACCGCATTGCTGCTTGAGGCACTATGTGAGCAGGCAGAACACGCAATAATAGGCATAGGCAGCGCCAACAAGTACAACTGCAGGAATCCCTTCACTGCAGAAGAGGCGAAACAGATGGTAGACCTGCTGCTGAAGCCGAGATTCTCCAACTACGAATTTGTTGAGGTTCAGGACTACGGGCACATTCCGGAACACAGCGACGGGAAAAAATGGGTGGAGGAAGTGGCAAACTCCTTTGGTGCGCTTGATGCATTTGTCTCGGGAAATAACTATGTCCATGAGCTTTTGGTCGCGAAATATCCCGTGCTCAACTCCTATGATATAATCCCGAGGGGGAAATGGGTGAAAGCGAGCGGCACAATGGTCAGGCAGGCAATGGCAGCTGGAAGAGACTGGAAAATGCTTGTGCCTGAAGCCGTAGCCGGATATATTGAGCGCAACAGACTGGACCAGCGTTTCAGGAAGGAATTCGGCTTGGAGACAATAGCGCGGATGGCTGATGAAGAATACCTCAATACAAACACTGCCGCTGAGAGGCAGCGCGTAAAGGGGGGATGAATTATGGGGCTCTTGGACGAATACGAAATAGTTGAGCAAATCAGCGAAGGAGGGTTTGGCAGGATATTTGTTGCCAAGCATAAGGCGCTGGAAGAGCTTGCCTGCATCAAGCAGAACCTAACTCCTGGTGCAGAAGATGTTGAGCTTCTTAGGCAGGAAGCTAAGATACTTTGGAAGCTCTGCGAATACCATTCAATTCCCCATGCAAAGGGATTCTATCTTTTGGACAGCACAAACGCTGCCTTGGTAATGAGCTACATAGAAGGAAAAACACTGGACAGCATTATCACCAAGCACGGAAGATTGCACCCAGAAGATGCCTCCTGGATCACAGAAAGGCTTCTTGGCGCATTGTACTATGCCCACTCATACGGCGTTATTCATGCAGATGTCAAGCCCCAAAATGTGATTATTGAGCCAAAAAAGCACGACATCAAACTGATTGACTGGGGGCTTTCTGTCTACAGGCCGACGAGCATGACAAAGCCAGTGGGCTCAACTCCCGCGTATGCTGCCCCTGAAATCATACAAGGCAAGCCGCCTATTCCAGAATCAGATATCTATGGAGCAGGAATTGTGCTGATGTATGCGCTTGGCGGCAATCCTGACAAAAAAGTCTTGCCCAAGGATGTGCCTGACAAGCTGGCTGATTTGTGCAATAGCATGCTTCGATATGATCCCAATGAAAGGCCAAATTGGGAAAGGATGAATCCCATTCAGAGGCTATCTGACATCAGGCAGGAGGTCTTTGGCAGGAGGCATACTGCCTGATTGAGCTGTAGCAAGCTCGAGATAGCGGGAGCTATAAACGACGGAGGTGGTATATATGTACAGCTGGGGAGGAAGTACAAAAGAGTGGAAAAAGCCAGGTGGCTACAAGTTTGACTCAGCAAGGGCGCCTTACCTGGACAGCCTTGCAGCAGCATCAAAAGCAAAGGGAGGGAGGCATTACTCAACAAGGTCAAGCCCGGATTTAAAGCTTGTTGATCCAAAAGGCAAGACCATAACAAGCGACAGCCTGAACGCGATAATTTTTGGCATAGACGTTACTGGCTCAATGTCTGAATGGCCGAGGGAAATATTTGACAGGCTGCCATTATTTTACCAGACATTGTCGCAGTACAGGCCTGACCTTGAGGTAAGCTTTGCAGCAATCGGCGACGCATCATGTGACAACTACCCGTTGCAGGTGAACAACTTTGGGAAGGGTGTTTCACTTGAGGAGCATGTCAAAGCCCTTTATCCTGAGGGTGGCGGAGGGGGGCAGGTGAGCGAGAGCTACGAAATGTTCGGTTACTTTGTGCTGGCTCATGCAAAGCTGCCTAAGGCTGTTTCGCCATTCTTGTTCATTTGCGGCGATGAGAAGTTCTACAACGCAGTTGACCCCGCGCAAGTCGAACACTACATTGGAGACAAACTTCAGGGACCACTGGACTCTAAACTTGTGCTTGAAAAGCTGATGCAGAAGTATGACATTTTCTACCTGCACAAGCCGTATGGAAGCGGAGGAGACGAAGACACAACTGCTGAAGTCAGGGAGCATTGGGCAAGGGCCATCGGACCCCAAAGGGTGATTGCCTTGCCAAGCTATGACCGGGTTGTGGACATAGCAATGGGAATAGTGGCAAAAAAGTGGGGGCAATTCGGCGACTTCAAGGACAACCTAAGCGCAAGACAGACTGACCCGAATGTCGTTGACGGAGTATACAGGAGCCTCAGGTTCATTACTGAAGACGGCTCAACCGGCTCAGTAAGGAACAAGACCCTTCCGCCAGGAAAGACAATTTCCCTCAAGAAGCTGCCTCCTGGGAAAGCTTAATTTTTTTATTTTTTTTAAATTCAGAAGGTGATCCAAAATGGGAGCAAAAGCAATCGTGACAATTCCGCCATATGCGCCATACATGAAAGAAGTTTTGAACAACACGATAGTTTCGGGCATAAGGCTGAATACAGTGATGCCATTACATGAAACTCTGGATGATGCAGTTAAAAGGCTAAATGACGAAGCGCAAAAAGCTGGCAAAGACCTTTGGATTGACCTCAAGTGCAGGCAGCTACGAGTAAAGACATATGGCGTGCCGCCATTTACTGAAATTGAACTAACTCATAACCTTACCGTTGATGCGGGCACAACAGCCTATTTCTCAGGCGGGTTGGAAAAGGCAACAATATTGAGCGTTAAGAATAACAGGCTGCTAATGCAGGAGGGTCCAAAAAGGGTGGTGGGTCCTGGAGAAGCCATCAACATACTCCATCCCTCCTTGAAGATAGAAGGCTATCTTACTGATACAGACAAAAAGTATATTGAGGCATGCAGCAGGCTTGGGCTCCATAATTATATGGCTTCTTTTGTTGAAGGCGCCGAAGACCTAGAAGAGATTGGCAAGCTTGACGGGCAGGCAAATCTCATTGCCAAGATCGAGTCCCAAAAAGGAATTGAATATGTGCAGACGGGCTGGAACGGAAAGTCAAGGCTCATGGCTGCAAGGGGAGACTTGTTTGTTGAGCTGAAAATGCCCCATCACATAACGCAGGCTGTTGAAGCAATAGTCCGCAAAGACCCAAATGCCATTGTTGCATCAAGAATTTTTGATTCCCTCGCACAAAGCCTTGAGCCTTCATGCGCTGACATTGGAGATGCAGACAACCTGCTGAGAATGGGCTACAGGGCTTTCATGTTTGGAGACGAAATTTGCATGGAGCGCAACCAAATAATGAGCGGGCTGAACCTGCTTAGGGCAATGGCCCAGAGGTATGAAAAATGAAAGCGCAACTCTTCAGCATTATTGCAGGGAGCGAAGCATGCAATGCGAGATGCCCATTTTGCATTTCAAAAATGACACCCCTGTGGGGAATTGAGCTGAAAGAGCCTGAAGTAAATTGGAGAAACTTCAGGATAGCTGCCAATTATGCGAAGCAGGCTGGTGCGATTACGGCAATGCTTACGAGCAAAGGCGAGCCTACGCTGTTCCCTGAACAGATTACAAAATACCTCAAAGCATTAAAGGAGCATGACTTCCCCCTGCTGGAGCTCCAGACAAATGGCATTCTGCTCTATGAACAGCAACAGAAGTATGACACATTCCTCAATGAGTGGTATGGCTTGGGGCTGACTACGGTTGCTGTCTCTATTTCACATTACGATCCTGAGGCGAACCGCCAGATATATCTTCCTCACAAAGACAAATACATAAACCTGCCTGGCTTAGTTGACAACCTGCACGCTAAAGGCTACTCAGTTAGGCTGGCATGCGTAATGGCAGACGGCTTTATACACAGCCCTGAGGGGCTTGAAAAGCTGATAGCCTTTGCCAGAGAAAATGAAGTTGAGCAGCTTACTGTAAGGCCAGTAAACAAGCCTCAGAATCCCAGAAACGGCAATATCGAAACCTGGGTTGACTCCCATTTCCTCAAGGATAAGCAATTGAGGGACATCACAGCATACCTATCTGAAAAGGGGCACCAGCTTATGAAATTGCCGCATGGAGCTACAGTTTATGACGTAAATGGGCAGAATGTGTGCATGGCAAATTCCCTGACCATTGAAAAAGAGGGTGAGGATGTGAGGCAGCTGATATTTTTCCCTGACGGGCATTTAAGGTTTGACTGGCAATACAAGGGGGCGGTGCTACTATGAAAAAACTTGAAGCAATGAAGGCAGTATATTGTTACTTTTTCCCTGAGGTAAGGCAGATTGTTCACGACACTGAATCAGGGATTGACAACACGATATTCAATGTAACAACACCAGCAAGTAATGTTTCCAGGAACCTCGAATCAATCCTCAAAAAAAGCCTGGATGTTCCATCAACTCCGGAAGGGTATGTCAATGTTGATGCAATACACATCCCAATAATTAGGCGGCTGGTAGAAGCATATTCCCCTGTTGTGCATGGTCTTAAGGAATTCAAGCACAGTTATCCAACTTCAGGCTCAAGCGAAGGTTTATTCCATCTGTTGGCAAAACTAAAGGCTGATGGCGTCAAGGCAATAAATGTTCTGAATGGCGAATACGAAGGCTATGGCATACAGGCTGAGAACCTGGGCATGAAAGTGAACGTAATAGACCCTGAAACAGAAAGCATTGACAACCTTGTGCCAGGCTATTGGTTTGTCAGCAACCCTTCTGCGAGAGACGGGAATGTATTACCGAACGATTTCATCAGTCATCTGTGCGATTTAGGCAATAAGGTGATTGTTGACCTTGCATATGTTGGCTCAACGAGCCAAAGGAAATTTGATATCAGCAACAAGAACATACCTGCAGTTGTATTGTCCTTGAGCAAGCCATTTGGCTTATTCAGATACAGAATAGGCTTCACTTTCAGCAGGGAAGAAGTCCCTTCGCTTATTGGAAACAAGTGGTTTAAAGACACCATAAGGCTGCTGCAGGGATTAAAGGTTGTTGAAGAATTTGGAATGGCAGGACTCTACAATCGTTACCGCCAAACCCAGGAAAGCATTGTTGCAGGCATCAACAAAGAATTTGGAATTGGGATGCGCACCAGTGATGTTCTTTTGCTGGGACACCTTGAAAAAGATGATGCTGCAAAACTCAGCCAGGAACAGCTCAGCATAATAACGGATTTTAAAAGAGGCGATGGCTACAGGTTCTGCCTTACACCATACTTCGAAAAGCTGGAAGGAGGGACTTTAAAATGGCAGCCACTCTTGTAGTCTACAAGAGAAGCATGTACGAGCTTTACAGAGGGAGTCCGGACAAAAAAGCAAGAGATTTCGTAAATGGCAATACGCCTGATGCGGTAGGAATCAGAAACAGCCATGAAACGCAGCAAAAGACCCTTGAAATAGTGGTCAGTGCTCTGGAAGCTGAAGGAATAAAGCACGAGGAGATTTACAGGGCAAAGCTGCAAGCTTATTCTGGCATAGACAAGAATGACTTGGTTGTATCCGTAGGAGGAGACGGCACATTCCTTGAGGTTTCCCATTATCTTTCAAAAGTGCCTTTGCTTGGCGTTAACTCAGACCCTAAAACTAGCATTGGCTTTTTTTGCACCGCAGATGCCGGAACCTTTCAGGGTATCCTTAGGAATATTAGGAATGCGAAGCTGACTGAATTGAGCCGGCTGGAGCTTGAGCTTGATGGCAAACGAATGCCTAAACTCGTGCTTAATGAAATCCTGGTTGCACATACAAACCCAGCAACTGTCACAAGGTACAGGCTGTCGGCAGATAACTTCAGGCAGGAATACAAGTGCAGCGGCCTTCTCGTCTGCACCCCGGCAGGCTCGACAGCGTGGATGTACAACGAAGGAGGGGTAGTTATGCCCCTTACTGCAAGAGAAATGCAATATTTTTCAAGAGGCCTAAGGGGAGAGAGTCCGAAGTTTGTAAAGGAACTTGCTGTGCAGTCACTAACAAGAGAAGGGAAAATATATGTTGATGGCGCACATGTTCAGTATGACTTCACTCTTGGGAGCCAGTTGCGTATAAGAAGTGGCAGCCCGCTTACAGTTGTTGGAGATTTGGAAGCAAAAAGATTGAAATTTTAATGCCTTGCGATATGCTCAATAATCCGCTCAAGCGCAGCCTGCTCTCCTCTGTCTGAATCAAGCTCTCTGTCAATTGTATCGCCAAGCAGGGGCATATCAGAAACAAAGCCAGCAAATCCGAATTCTATTCTAAGAATTCCCGCATACCTCCTTCTTCCCTGGTTGACAGAATCCACAGTTTCCCTTGTTTCCATCTCTACGCAGATGCACCCGTTGTCAGCGCCTCTCTTAAGCTGTTCAAAAGTTTGGTTGACGACCGCATTTACATTCAGGTTGAGACCTTCAAAACCATGACCTGTGGTCAGTACGTTATGCATCGGATAGACAAACACTCTGCCGTCCTCAAGGTCAGTGTCATCAACTATGCCCGTGGGGAATACAAGGTCATGCCTTTGCATATCCTCGCGGAGTCCTCCTACCCTGCCAAACATAAACATTTCAATGCGCGGCTTGTCGCCTCTCTCCTTCGCTATTGCCGCATACTCTATAAGCATCTTGTCAATGAGTATTCCCGCCTGGTCGGAAAAGACATACCCGAGATTCGCCACTTTCCTCCCATTGACATCTACAATCTGGGAAGGGAGGTATTCATCAGGCCTTTCTTCAAGAACCTTAGCCTGCTTTGCAACTGCATTCAAAGGACCGAATATTACCCGAGTGATGTCGCTCATTGGTTCTTGTTCAAAAAGCTTCTTGACAAAGTCATAGGCAAAGTTGTCATAGGCGTGGTTTGTTTTTCTTGCCTTCCCCTCAACTTCCAGCGAGCGGAAAGTTGTGTTGCGGTTGCTTGCCTGCAAATATGCATCAATCATCTGCTCGTATCTTCTTCTCCTGCCGAAGCCGCTGTACTGCGGAATGTGAAGCCCGCCATGCTGATAATAGAGCGGCTCGCGACCGTTGTTCTGCAAAACCCTGTCAAAGCCCCCGCCAACAGATGCAAGCATATGCTCGAGCTTTGACGGCAGCACGCCATTGTGGAGATTTATTGAAGTAACATCTTCAGGCGAAACATTCTTACCGAAAAGCCTGGTCTCTGTATATGTCACTATTGCTTCCGGGCTGAATATTGGAGTGCTCATATGTGGCGTTGTAGGATTCCAATATTTAAATCTTTCCATTTGTTACTACTAATAAGTAATTATAACTTGTTTTATTCCGATGGCGTTTGAATGAAATTGCTAGAAACGGTGGTTACTTTCCTATAACCTTCTTCCCCATGTAAGGCTGCAGCACTACAGGCACGTTAATTGAGCCACCTTTGTTCTGGTAGTTTTCAGCGATGGCTGCTAATGCTCTTCCTGTGGCGACAGCCGTAGAATTCAGCGTATGAACGTACTCTTTCTCGCCCTTGGCATTTGTGTACTTGATGTTAAGCCTTGCAGCCTGGTATGCTGTGCAGTTGCTGCACGAAACAACTTCCTTGTATGCCTTCTGCCTCGGGAACCAGGCTTCTACGTCGTATTTTCTTGCTGCCACTATGCCTATGTCGCCTGTGCATATGTCAACAACCCTGTATGGTATCTTCAGCTTCTGGAATATTTCTTCGGCATTTGCCAAAAGCTCCTCATGGAACTTCCACGAGTCTTCTGGCTTGCAGAATATGAACTGCTCCACTTTGTTGAACTGGTGAACCCTGAAAAGCCCTCTGGTATCAACGCCGTGGCTTCCAATCTCGCGCCTGAAGCAGGCGCTCAAGCCAGTGAGCTTTAATGGCAGCTCTTTCTCGCCTAGAACCGTGCCCATAAGCATCCCGCCGATTGGGTGCTCTGAAGTTGCAATAAGGTAAGCATCTTCGCCTTCTATCTTATACATCACCTTTTCAAAATCCTCAAGAGATGTAACGCCCTCATAGGGCTTTTTCTTCATCATCAAAGGCGGAGATACAGGAGTGAAGCCCTTCTTTACAAGCAAGTCTAATGCGAAATTTATCAGCGCCTGCTCAAGCAGCAGCAGGTCTCCCTTCAAAAAGTAGAATCCTGCGCCGGAAATCTTTGTTGCGTTCTGGAAGTCAGCAAGACCTCTCTCTTCTAGAAGCTCGCCATGGGCTTTAAGCTCAAAATCCTTCTTCTCAATGGTTCCCCATTTCCTTATCTCCTTATTGCCTGTGTCATCTTTTCCAACCGGGACGTCCTTGTGCAGTATGTTTGGAAGCCGCATCAGGATGTAGTGCATCCTGTCGTCAAGCTCTGCAAGCTTTTTCTCAGCATCGGCAATCTTTCCAGGCAGGTCTTTTGCCTCCTTTACTTTTGCCTTTATGTCCTTGCCCTGCTTCTGCAGCTCGTTGATTTCCTTTGTTATGAGATTCCTGCCATGCCTGAGCTTTTCTATGCTCTCGCGGAGCTTTTTTGCCTCAGAATTCTTCTTAACAAGCTCATCAACCCAGGAAAGCTTCTCCTTGTCATTCCTCTTCTCAAGGTCCTTCCTGACAGCATCAGGATTTGCAACTACAAATTTTATGTCGAGCATTGTAGTAGCACATATTTAGTGGAATAAAAAGCTTTTGGAATTCGTTAAGTTTATATATTGAAACTTCCAGGGAAAAATAGCAGAAACAACATAGTGGCTCGGGGAGACTATAACTTGGTAACAGCGCCTACTGCGACGCACTCGGTTGAAATGGCCCTCAAGAGGGCTGAAACAATTGCAGATATTTCTATCCTTGAAAATCTTATTGAGGAGTTGCCTTCGGACATAAGGTCATTGACTGTCAGCATTTATCGCGTGCAGACAACAGTTGGAATTCAGCATATTCCGGAAAGCATGCACCCGAAGGTCACGAAGTGGTTCGGTTCTGTAGAGGCAGCACTTGAACAAACGATAGTGAGAATCGACAACAGGGTGACGTTACAAAGCGCATTGTTTAATGAGCTGCGAGCAAAGCGGCCAATAGAAGCCCCGTGCTTGACAGATAAAGCCAAGATGAATTTGGTTGACAGGCTTGAAGGATGTGATTTCTGCAATCCTGAACAGTTTACACCCAGCGAGATTATCCCGGGAAATCCGAACGGCAGGATAAGGGGTAAATACTGCATTACAGCATCCAATGTTGCAAAATATGACGCTAACCATGCTCTCATAATTCCGGACATTCATAATCCGCTCCATTTTACACCGGAGAGGCTAAGAGATAATTATGAAGTTGCTTTGCAGTGGTTCGCCGTGCAGTATGAAGCAGACCACGACGCAGCATGCCCCCTCTTAACACTGAGCGTTTTCGAAAGGGCGGGAAGCTCAGTTGCACATGGTCATCATCAGATGGTAATGTCACGAGGGGGAAACTACAGCAAGCCCGAAATGCTCAAAAAAGCTGCGGATGACTACCAATGGCGCACGGGAAGAGCTTATTTTGATGACCTTTATACCGTTCATAAGGCATTGGGGCTGGCATTCGAATATAACGGCAGCCGAGTTATCGTTGAGCTTACCCCTGAAAAAGAGAAGGGAGTTATGATACTGGGCAATACTCCCACGAACTGGGCTGAATTTCCAGGTATGGCTGACGCGGTTTGCTTTGTGCTTAATAATTACAAGGAAATGGGGGTTGACAGCCTCAATGTTGCAGTTTTTTTCCCAGCTTGGCCCTTGGATAATGGATGGTCAAGGATTCCAATTTATGCGAGAATGGTTGACAGAGGACAACTTAAAACTATGCCTTGTGACATCGGCCCATTGGAGTTGTACGGGGGCACTCCAGTGATTTCAACAGACCCTTTTGTGGTTGCAAAGAAGCTTAGTTCCAACTTAAGAGAAGAGCAACTGTCACCTTCAGCCCAGCTTGTTCTCCCTAAATAACAATCTGCAGCTTCTCGTGGTTGGTGATTGCATCAGAAAGCATCTTGCCAATCTTGTTCTTCCTGCTGACTTTGAGAAGCCCTTCCCTGCCGACGTGGGCTGTCATGACATAGTCGCCGTCAAGCATTATGTTGACATTGGTGTCGGAGAAAGCGCGTTCAACATGGAAAATAATGTGCTTCTTGGAAATCTCTGCGTCAAAAGTCAGCTCCTTGCCTGTGCTTTTTGTTTTCTGCAGCGGCTGGACGTCAATTCCTATGCCGAGCTTCTTCTCAATTGAGGTTATTGTTGCTCCCTGCTTGCCTATTATTCTTGCCATATCCTTTTCAGGCACATAAATTGTGCATTTGTGGTCTGATGTAACTTCAACATCTGCATCGCTGGCGTATTTCAATATCTCCTCTTTAATTGCCTTTGAGGCAAGCTGCTTGCTTGGCGTCTGCTTTCCAGCAGAGGCAGAAATAGGCACAACAACTGTCTCTTCGCCGTAGCTGTAAAGCTCATATTCAAGCTTCTTTGTCTCAAAATCATTCACCACAACAACAGGTCTTGCCAAATCAGCTTCAGTCATGCCCTCAGGAACTTTTACAGTCATGTTCAGCGAAAGCACCTTGCCTATGAAGCCGTTCTTTATGAAAATTACAGTGTCTATGACCTGCGGTATTACTCCGAGCTCTATCCTTCCGACAAAACGCTGGATTGCATCAATCGGGTTTGTTGCATGCACCACTCCAGCCAATCCAATTCCTGCCAGTCTCAAATCTGCGAAAAGCCTGAAGTCGCCTGTGTTCCTCATTTCATCAAATATGGTGTAATCAGGCCTTGAGAGGAGCAGTATATCGTGGATTTCCTGCGGGCTCCCATGGGAGATAGCATACTGCGTTATATTATCCGGAAGTATTAAGTCCCTTGGCGCCTCAATAGTCTTTACAATCTTTCCCTGCGCTGCATAAAACTCCGCCAATGCCTGAGAAAATGTTGACTTACCCATTCCAGGAGCGCCTGCAATCAGTATTCCCTCTGCCTGCTCTGCAATGCGCTTGCCCAGCTTTTCTGAAAGCTTGTAGTCTTCCAGGTTGAGCTTCCTGACAGGCCTTACCGCAGTGATTTCCCAGCCGTCAGAAAGCGGCGGTCTTGTGATGACAATCCTGTAAGTTCCCAGCTGCACAATTGTTGAGCCAGGCCTTTCTATCTCAATAAAGCCATCCCTTCTTAAGCCTGCTTCCTCCATTATCTCGCGCGAAATATCCTGCACATCTTCCCTTGTCAAAAGCTGCTCAGAGACTGCCACAAATTGCCAGTTTCCAGGCACGCCTTTCTTTGCGTAAGGCTTTACGCTTTCCCTCAAATGGACGCTCATTGTGGTTGCGTCAAAAAATGACTCAAGCTTTATCTTCTTGGAAAGAAGCGCCACCTTGACAAATATCATCTTGATGCCCTTTGCCTGGGCAACCAAAGACTGCACTTTATCGGCTGTGAATAGCATGCCGTCCTGCTCGAAGGCAAGCTGCCTAATCATGCTGTCTATCTCTCCCATATTGGCGTGCTGTATTTCAATCGGTTTTGGCCTTATGCCTGAAAATTCAAGCCTGAAGCCCATGGTTTTTGAGAGCTCCTTGAGCTTTTCAATCTCCAATAGCCCAATAAAGCCAATGCTCTTGTTCATGTTCGCCTGGTGCTCAAGCTCTGCCAGGACTGCCTCGTGGATTATGACTGAATCAACTACGAGCTCCTTGCTTTCAATTTTTTTGCTGACAAGCCCCTCAATAAGCACAGAAGTATCAGGAACAAGCCTCTCAATTCTGCTGTTCTCCTTAGGCTGCTCAGGTTTCTTTGACATGCCTAAAGAATTAAGCGGCGACTTTATAAAGGTTTTTCTTGTTTTATTTGTGACAAGCTATATCCAGGAATCAGCGTTACATGCAAGAACCTTTCCTGCGGCGGAATGGCGTCAAAATCAACATAAATTAGGCTTTGATACCTTCTTAAGAGGAGTTCGCCGTTGTGAACTGGCACAAAAACGCCCTTTGGTTCAAAGAAAACCTTCACGTGAACGGCCGCATTAATCCTTTCCGGTCCATCAGGCCTGAACTCCGTCCTTACATCATGGTCATCATGTCCCAAATAGCCGCCATCCTTTGCAATTTTTTTTGCCGCTCTCCAGATTACGTCCTTCAACAGCATTGATTCATATTCATTTACCGCAAAGCCTGTAGTTGTGTGAAGGTCCCATATGTGAGCGAGTCCTGATAGGTCTCCAAATCCGTAATCAGCAATCCTCTTATTTACTATATCAGTTAATTTGAGAACTCTTGTTTTTTTAAGGGCTTCCACAACAGCAGCCTTCACTTCACTTGGCTCTCCTGTCAGAATTTTCTCTATCCCGTCAGCGGATATTTCCCGACCCTCTGATGCAGGATTAATTACGATTGGATTAAGTTCTGGAGGCGGGCTTGAACCTTTGTAGCTCGGCATTTTTATCCTTCCTCAAACTCCTTCAAAAACTTGATTAATTCGTTTGCTGACTCAAAGTCCATGAACTCCTTTTTTGTCAGCGAAGGAAGCGTCTTTGGCTTTTTGTTTTTAAATATTATGAGATTATCGGCATCCACCATCTTTGTCAATGACTCCAGCTGCGGGTTTGTCTTGTCGCCTATTTCTGTGAAAATTACCTCTTTTTCTTTCCTTGCCATGATGTCAAAGGGCACTTTTCTTGCCTCAGAAGCCTCAAAGCCCAAATCCCCGTATTTTTTCACAATAAGCGAAGAGCTTTTCTCAGGCGCTGTTTTCAGCTCGGAGAATATGTCAATTGCCCTGAAGACACCCGGTCCGAATAACCCGTAAAGCGCCTTTGCCTTGTTGACAGATATATCAGAGCCTGACTCATACTTTGAAATCATGCTCTTTGAAACGCCAATTTTCCTTGAAACCAAGCCCAATGAGTAGCCTGCCTCCTCAATCTTCTTCCTAAGCCTGTCGCCGGAAACTGAAGCCGTAAGCCCTGCTTTTGTGCTCATGATGAAAGGAAGCTTGTTATCTACAGCATTCCTGAAGGTTGCCTTGTTCAGCGTAAAGACGCCGAATCTTGCATAAACCACATTGTCCTGCAGCATCATGCCTGCTTTCTCAGCAATCACTATTGGAGAAGCTGAGATATAGCCGCTTACCTTTTTCATCTGCGTGGCAAATTCCTCTGTGATTGAATTTGCGTCCTCAAGCACCTTAATCAGAATAATCCTCTGGTCTTTCCTTGCCACAATGTCAAAGCAGGTCCTTGTAAGGGTCTTCACAGTAAAGCCATCCCTAAGAAGCATTACGCCGATTTCCTCCAAGAGGTTCTTTTTCATATTATAGCTGGGGGAGAAGAGTGGTTTTTAAAAGCGTTGCGCTAAAGCCATATCCCAACCTTTATAAACTGACTCTATTTCCCGATAAGTATTCAAAATTCTTAGAATTTTGGTTTGAGATAATGGCAACTATCACTATAAAAGGGCATGAAATCAGCGATTTGCCTACTCAGGACTCTTTTGGCAGGCGGGCATTGCAGTATAAGAATAAAATAATCTATGCACTTAGCAAAGCAGGCTTTGTTGCAGATGATGTGATTATTGACTTGGAACCGATTGCGATAAGGAACGTTCCAGCTTCTGTTACTTGGTACGGCGAAGGTTACCGCATGTATTATGACTACAAGTCAGCCGATAGGTATGTTGATAACCTGTCAATCATAAGCCAGGTCATAGAGTTTGAGGTAGATGACTTGCTCTCTGGAAAAAAGACTTTTGGAGATTTTCTCGGGGAATTCACCGAAGAAGAAGACGTTGAGGATATGCGCAAAGAAGCAAGGGAAACCCTTGGCGTTGAACATGACGTCCTTGATATGGCTGAAATCGACAAGAAATACAAAAAACTGGCAAAACAGCACCATCCAGATATGCCTGGGGGCAATAACGAAATCTTCAAAAGCATAAATAATGCGCATAAGATTCTTAGGAGAGAACTGTGCTAGTAATACTTCTCAATCCCGCCAAAGCCTATCTGTTTGTTCTTCTCTGACTGCTTTATCAGATTTGCAAGGGATTTCCTGAAAAGGTCTGGGCGCTCTCTCAT